>JAPUKF010000217.1 GCA_027295805.1 Acidobacteriota bacterium
GCTCAGACCATTTTTTTCTTCCAGCCACCGCGGCGAAAGAGAGCCACCGCGGTGAAGGCCAGCAGGGTTTCGCTGACAGCCACGGACCAGAAGACACCGGTGGAAGCCAGTGTCGTGTGTTTGGCAAGCAGCCAGGCCAGGGGAATCTGGCAGCCCCAGAAGCAGGCCAGGTTCATCCTCAGGGGGGTCATGGTGTCGCCTGCCCCATTGAACGCCTGGGTGAGAACCATTCCCCAGGAATAGAAGATATAGCCGTAACTGATCACCCGCAGGCAGGCTGCCGCCTGGGCCACCAGGATCGGGTCCTGGGTGAAAATCCGCACGAGACTATCTCCTGAGAGCAGGAACAGCACCATGACACCCGCCAGAAAGACACTGGTGTAGAGCCCCGTGAGCCACACCGAGAGCTCCGCCCGGCGCGGATTGCCGGCACCCAGGTTCTGGCCCACCAAGGTGGCGGCGGCCATGCTCACGCCGAAGGCCGGCAGGAGGGCAAAAAGAATGATCCTGATTGCCAAGGTGTATGCAGCCACCGCCGTGCTGCCGAAGGTGGCGACGATGCGAATCAGAGCCACCCAGCTTGCCGTGGCCACCAAGAACTGGCCGGCGCCGGAAGACGAGAGGCGCACCAGCCGGAGGAGAATTGCTTTCCGCAGGCGCCAGTCTTCGCGCCGCACCTGGATCCGGCCGCGGCCGCTGCGCAGCAGCCAGAACTGAAAGATCACACCGCTGCCACGTCCTATGGTCGTGGCCACCGCCGCGCCGGTGAGACCCAGTTCGGGGAAAGGCCCCAGGCCGAAGATCAGACAGGGATCCAGCACAAGATTGATGCCGTTGGCCAGCCACAGGGCGCGCATGGCGAAACTGGCATCACCGGCGCCGCGAAAGATGGCGTTATGGACGAACAGCAACATGATGACCAGGTTGGTGCCCAGCAGGATGCCCGTATACCCAGCCCCGGTGGCGATGATGGCTTCACTGGCTCCCATGAGGCGTAACAACCCGGCTGCGTTCAGATAGGCGGGCACTCCCGTCGCCAGCGCCAGAACGACCGCCAGCCCCACAGCCTGAACCGCGACCTGGGAAGCCTCATGGGGACGTTTTTCGCCGATGCGCCGGGCAATCATGGCGGTGGTGCCCATGCTGATGCCCAGGGCCACGCCGTAAACCATGGTGAGCATGGACTCGGCCAAGCCCACCGTGGCCAGGGCGTCGGCACCGAGACGGCTGACGAAGAAGGCGTCGGCCACGGCAAAGACCGACTCCATCCCCATTTCGAGAATCATGGGGACGGCCAGCATGTAGACCGCCCGGTTCAGACTGCCCCGGGTGAAATCCTGGGGACTGCCGGCGATGGCTTCCCGCAGGGAATTCCAGCCACGACGCAACCAGGGAGTTGGCGACCCCGACCCGGCCTCAGGATCCGCGATTGGAGCGTCCCTTTTTTTCGATCTTCGCCCATGTATCCCGCAGCGTGACCGTCCGGTTGAAGACCAGGGCTTCAGGCGTGCTGTCCACGGAATCCTGGCAGAAATAGCCCTGTCTCTCGAACTGGCAGGTCAGGCCGGGCGCCAAGTCCGCCAGGCCCGGCTCAACCCGGCAGTTCTTGAGTATCTCCACCGAGTCGGGGTTAAGGTTGGAAAGAAAATCGCCCTGGTCAGCGGCGACATCGGGGTCCTTCCGGGTAAAGAGATGATCATACAGACGCACCTCCGCCGGCCGCGCCTGGGCCGCCGAGAGCCAGTGGATGGTGCCGCGCACCTTGCGGCCATCGGGAGCGTGGCCACCCCGCGTCTCAGGGTCGTAGGTGCAGCGCAACCCGGTCACCTGGCCATCGGCGTCTTTCTCCACGCCCACGCAGGTGATGAAGTAGCCATACCGCAGGCGCACTTCGCGGCCCGGTCCAAGGCGAAAGAACTTTTTGGGCGGATCTTCCCGGAAGTCGGTGGCTTCCACGTACAACTCCCGCGAAAACGGAATACGGCGGGTGCCTGCACCGGCATCTTCCGGATTGTTGATCGCCTCCAGTTCTTCCACCTGCCCGGCCGGATAATTCTCGATCACCACCTTGAGGGGACGCAGGACCGCCATGAATCGCGGCGCCCGGCGATTGAGATCCTCACGCAGGCAGTGCTGCAACAGGGCGATATCCACCGTGCTGTTGACCTTGGCGACTCCGATGCGCTGGCAGAACTCACGAATCGCCGCCGCGGAGTAGCCGCGCCGTCGCATCCCGGAGAGGGTGGGCATGCGCGGGTCGTCCCAACCGCTGACATGATTCTCCTCCACCAGGCGCAGCAGCTTCCGCTTGCTCAGGATGGTATGAGTCAGGTTCAAGCGCGCAAACTCGATCTGCCGCGGATGGTGGGCGCCCAGGGCTTCCAGAAACCAGTCGTACAGCGGGCGGTGGTCCTCGAACTCCAGGGTGCAGACGGAATGAGTGATCCCCTCGATGCTGTCGGACTGGCCGTGGGCCCAATCGTACAGGGGATAAATGCACCAGCGGTCGCCTGTGCGATGGTGGGCGGCGTGCAGGATGCGGTAGAGCACCGGGTCGCGCATATTCAGGTTGCCGGAACTCATGTCGATGCGGGCGCGCAGAACCTTGGCTCCGTCGGGGAATTCACCCTCCCGCATGCGCCGGAAAAGGTCCAGACTGTCCGCCACCCCACGCTGCCGGCAAGGGCTCTCCCTCCCCGGCTCGGTCAGGGTTCCGCGATAGTCGCGAATCTCGGCGGCCGAGAGGTCATCCACGTAGGCCTTGCCGGCCTTGATGAGTTGCACAGCCCAGTCGTACAGCTGTTCGAAGTAGTCGGAGGCGTAATAGAGCCGGTCTTCCCAGTCGAATCCGAGCCAGCGCACATCTTCTTTGATGGCGCGCACATATTCGTCCTCTTCCTTGACCGGATTGGTGTCGTCGAAACGCAGGTTGCACTTGCCACCCAGATCCACGGCCAGGCCAAAGTTAAGGCAGATCGACTTGGCGTGCCCGATGTGAAGATAGCCATTGGGCTCGGGAGGAAAGCGCGTAT
>JAPUKF010000218.1 GCA_027295805.1 Acidobacteriota bacterium
GGAACTGGCGGCGCGAGGCCGGCCGGGTTCGCTGCGGGGTTCCGATTCCATGGTGGGCCTTGGCGTCTCGGGCCGGGAGACAGCCTGGGATGAGGACCCTGCCTCCCGGGAAGAACTGTCACGCATGTTTCGGAAGCTTTCCGAAACGTCGCCGGATCTTACCGGCATGGTCCTGACCGATGCGGACGGTTGGGTGGTGGCCGCCAGCGCCCCGCCGGAGGCCCTGGACCGGGCGGGGGAAACCTGGTGGTTCCGCGCCCGCTCCGGCGGTTGCCGACGCTCGTACGTGGATGATCTGGAGTTCGACGCGGGCATCGGCGATCAAGTGGCCGCGGTGACCGTGCCGGTCTGCCGGGACGATGAGATGCTCGGGGTCCTGCGGACTAAGCTCTCCCTGGGTCGGATCCTGCACATGGTCTCGGCCCTGGATCTGGAAGATATTTCCCAGGTCTGGATCATCAATAACAACGGCGCCATGGTCGCCGCCGTCGAGGATATGAAATTGACCCGGGTCAATAGTGAGAGCGCCAAGCCGGCGGCAGATGTCGCCCGCAGCATTGTCGGCTCTCGCAATGGCTATCTCGAGTCGACCATGGCGGGTGTCCCCTCGGTCATCGGCTTTGCCTCCTCGACCGGCGCAGGCCAGTTCCGGGGTCTGGGATGGATTGTGCTGGTGGTCGAACCGGCGTCCAGTGCCTACCGTGCCATTTCCAGGTTCCAGTATCTTCTGGGGCTCATCTCGGCGGTCATGGTGGTGCTTGTTGTTCTGGTCGGATTGCGCTCCGCCAGCACCTTGACCGCGCCGATCCGGCGCTCCACGGCGGTGGCTCAGGCTGTGGCCCAGGGCAACCTGACTTCGACTCTTGCCTATTCGGGACAGGAGGAGTTGGACAGCCTGGCTGACGGACTGAACGGCATGACGGCCAATCTGCGGCGCATGGTGGGCTCCATCCGGCGTGCGGCCAGAGATGTGAACACCACGTCCCGGTCGCTGGCGGACTCCACCGCACGGGTCCTTTCGGGCTCCCGAGACCAGATATCCAGGGTGGATGAGACCACCAAGCTCATGCAGCAGACCGAAGTGGCCCGGGAGCAGGTGTCCAGCAGCCTCTCTGCCATGGTGGTAGCCACTGATGAATGCTCCGACTCCATCCATGAGATGGACGCCAACATTTCGGAGATCGTAAATTCCACCGAGTCGCTGGCCGGTCTGACCGATACCACCCTGGCGTCGGTTGAGCAGATGGTTGTTTCCATCAAACAGGTGGATCGGAGTGCCGAGAACCTGAAGGTTCTCACGGCCACAACCACGGCAGCAGTCGCCGGCATGGAAGGGTCGATTCAGCGTATCGACAGTGCCGCCATCCGCACATCGGAGGCGACGGAGCGTGACGCGGAACTCGCTGAAGCCGGCGAGGGAGCGGTGGAGAGGACCATCATCGGCATAGGAGAGATCGAAACGGCGGCAGGCAGCACGGCCAAGGCGATTCATCATCTGGCAGGACAGGTGGGGAAAATCGGCGGCATTCTGTCCATCATCAAGGATGTGACGGAGCAGACCAATCTGCTGGCCTTGAACGCATCCATCCTGGCGGCCCAGGCGGGAGAGCATGGGGGAGGTTTCGCTGTCGTGGCGACGGAGATCAAGGAGTTGGCGGAACGAACCGCGCGCTCCACCAAAGAGATCGCCGGGCTCATCGGCACGGTGCAGGCCGGTGCCCAGAAGGCCGGTACTGCCATGGCGGAGGGAATGAGGCACGTCAACGATGGTGTAGCCCGCTCCCGGGAAGCAGGTGAGGCTTTGCGGCAGATCCTCGACGGCACCAAGCAGTCAGCCAGGATGACCCAGGAGATCGTGGATGCGGTCGCTGAGCACGCCGCCCAGAGTCGCACCACCACGGCCGTCATCAAGAGGTTGAACGATACAGTGACACGTATCGCTGCCGTGACCCAGGAGCAGGCCAACGGCTGCGCCTCGATCCTGAATGCCTCGGAACAGATGCGGGAACAGACTGCTCTGGTGCGCAGAGCAATTCTGGAACAGAAGGAGGGCAGTCGCTGCATCAGTGAGTCAGTCGGACGCGTGACCCATGTGGCCAAGGAGATCGACCTGGCCGGGGAAGAGCAGCGACACCTTTCCCGCAGCGTGGTGGATGCCATGGAGCGGATCGGGGCCCTGTCTCATGAGCATGTCTCCTCCCTGGTGGAGATCCATGATGGCGTGCGTGCTCTGACCGAAGGAGCGGCAGAGTTGCGCAAACAGGTGTCTCTCTTCGGAGATGACCAGGATCCCGCCGACAAGACACCTGAAGTTGAAGCCGCTGAGTTGTTAGAATAGGCTGCATGAGAAGAACTCTCCCCTCTGGAACTCATGGCGTGTGTTGGATGGTGGGCCGGCTCAGATGGCTCATTCTGTCTGCCACGCTTCTTCTGCTGGCGCCCTGGCCCGTCCTCGGGGCTGAGCCGGCTGTCCCCAAGGAAGCCCAGGATCTCCTGCGGGAGGCCCAGCGCAGCCGCGGTGGCATTGTCGAGATGGCGCGGGTAGCGGAGATCCGGCGCCAGGGAGAACTGGTTCTTGCGACGTCCGACGGTGAGCGAATCGTCCCCTTGCGGGTGGTGGTGAGGCCGCCCGGGCACCTGGTCCTGGAGACAGGCACGGGCGATGATCTGGTGCGTCGTGAATTCATGAATGGAAAGGCGTGGGAGGTTCGGAGTGACGGGCAGCCCAGGGAACTCTCTCCGGAAGAGGCTGCCCGCTTTCGCAATCTGGTCATGGTGGACGAGGCCTTCCTGGTCCGTGCTGCCCTGGCGGGAGACCTGCTGATCACCGGCGTGGAGGATGCCGGGCCTGGACAGGTGTCCCTGGACCTCCCGGCGGCTGACGGGCGGGCTGTCCTCTTGCAGAACACCGCCGGTGCCGATTACCGTCTGGTCCTTCCGGTCGGGGGGGGATTGCCTCTGCGGGTGGATTATTCGCTGCCCGGAGAGCAGCCGGACAGCGAACATGCGTTGAGCGATGTCTTTGCCCGCTGGCGAGTTGTCGAGGGATTGCTTTTCCCGGCCGAAGTGATTCTTTACCGGGAGGCCCGCGCCATTTCGGCGGCCCGCTACAGCACCATCGAGGTGGAACTGTTGCCTGAGAGCCCATCGTCGCCGGCCGTGTCACAGCCCTGACCGTCAGTCGGGCTCCCA
>JAPUKF010000219.1 GCA_027295805.1 Acidobacteriota bacterium
CGGACTGGTGCACTAGCCCGCCGGAGTTATTTGGTGCCAATACAGTTCCAACTAGAAAAGACCCGAACTATCGGGATCATGGCCCACATCGACGCGGGCAAGACCACCACGACCGAGAGGATCCTCTACTACACAGGGGTCACTCACAGGCTCGGTGAGGTGCACGAGGGGACCGCGCAGATGGACTGGATGGCCCAGGAACAGGAGCGGGGCATCACCATCACGTCGGCTGCCACGACCTGTACCTGGCGTGATACCCGGATCAATATCATCGATACTCCAGGGCACGTCGACTTCACCGCCGAGGTCGAACGCAGTCTGAGAGTCCTGGATGGGGTCATCGCCGTCTTCTGCGGTGTGGCCGGTGTGGAACCGCAATCTGAAACCGTCTGGCGGCAGGCTGACCGCTACGGGGTTCCCCGCGTCGCCTTTGTGAACAAGATGGACCGACAGGGCTCGGACTTTCAGCGAGCCGTGAAATCCATGGTTGAAAGGCTGGGGGCGCGGCCCATTCCGGTGCAATTGCCCCTGGGTGAGGAGCAGGACTTCTCAGGGGTCATTGACGTGGTCGAGATGCGGGCCATCCAGTATGACAGTGAAGACCTGGGGGCAAGTTTTGAGCGGGTGGAGATCCCTGCGGAATCCATGGCTGAGGCGCAGGCTGCCCACGACAGGGTTGTGGAGGTTGCTTGCGAGTCGGACGATGACTTGCTGGAGCAGTTCCTGGCGGGCGAACCTCTCACGCCTGAGGCTATCCGGCGCGGGCTCCGCAAGGGAACGCTGGACTTGCGCTGTGTCCCGGTTCTCTGCGGAGCGGCCTTCAAGAACAAGGGCGTGCAGCCCCTCCTGGATGCGGTGGTGGATTACCTGCCGTCACCCCTCGATGTGCCGCCGGTAGAGGGACATTTGCCAGGCAGTGATGAATCCGAGGTGATTTCCAGGGAAACTTCCGACGGCGAGTCGTTCTCGGCCCTGGTTTTCAAGATCATGAACGACGCCTATGTCGGGCAGCTCTCGTTCTTCAGGGTCTATTCCGGGAAACTCGCTACCGGGGATCATGTCCTGAACGGCACGCGTCAGCGCAAGTACCGTGTGGGCCGCCTGCTCAAGATGCATGCCAATAAGCGCGAAGAAATCCAGGAGGTTTATGCCGGAGACATCGCCGCCGCCGTTGGCCTCAAGGACGTGGCTACCGGCGACACTATCTGCGATATCCGCCACCCCATCATTCTCGAGTCCATGCATTTCCCCTTGCCGGTCATCTCGGTGGCCATTGAGCCGCGCACCAAGGCCGATCAGGAAAAGCTCGGCATGAGCATGGCCAAGCTGATGCAGGAGGATCCCACCTTCAAGGTGCACACCGACCCTGACACCGGGGAGACCATCATCTCCGGGATGGGGGAGCTGCACTTGGAAATCATTACCGACAGATTAACCCGCGAATTCGGTGTACAGGCGCATGTGGGACGTCCCCAGGTTGCCTATCGGGAAACCGTCCGTAAGGCTGCTCCGGGAGAGGGGCGATATATTCGCCAGTCCGGGGGGCGGGGCCAATACGGGCATGTCAAGATCGAGATCGAACCCAAGCCCGGTGAAGGTGACCTGGTGGTGGAGAACCACATCAGTGGCGGCGCCATCCCCAGGGAATTCATTCCCTCTGCAACCGAAGGGGTACGGGAAGCGGCCGAAATGGGTGTTCTTGCGGGATACGAAGTGCAGGATGTGCTCGTGCGCCTGGTGGATGGTTCCTACCATGAAGTCGACTCATCCGAGCTCGCTTTCAAGATTGCCGGGTCCATGGCTTTCAAGGATGCTTCGGGGAAGGCTGAGCCGGTTCTTCTGGAACCCATCATGGATGCTGAAGTCGTCGTGCCTGAGCAATACATGGGTGATGTCATCGGCGACCTCAACGCCCGCCGGGGCAAGGTGAGTTCAATGACGTCTCATGGGGGGGCGCAGGTGATCGAGGCCAGTGTGCCCCTGGCTGAAATGTTCGGGTATACAACGAATCTCCGCTCTCTCACCCAGGGGCGGGGGACCCATACAATGCAGTTTTCGCGCTATTTTGAAACGCCGAAAAATGTCAGTGATGCGGTGATTGCCCGTATCACCGGCGCGGCCAGTCACTGAAGGTCGCCCCGAGGGCCGGGGTGGATGGAGAAATAAGATGGCCAAAGAGAAATTCGAGCGCACGAAACCGCACGTGAACGTGGGCACTATCGGCCACGTGGATCACGGCAAGACGACGTTGACGGCGGCGATCACCAAGATCCTTGCGGAGAGCAACTCCAAGGTGTCGGTGCGGTCGTTCGACTCCATTGATAATGCCCCGGAGGAGCGTGAGCGCGGCATCACCATCGCCACATCCCACGTGGAGTACGAGACGGAGAAGCGTCATTACGCCCACGTGGATTGTCCGGGTCATGCTGATTATGTGAAGAACATGATCACCGGTGCGGCCCAGATGGACGGCGCCATCCTGGTGGTGTCCGCCGCCGACGGTCCCATGCCCCAGACCCGCGAGCACATCCTGCTGGCGCGCCAGGTGGGCGTGCCGGCCATGGTGGTGGCGCTGAACAAGGTGGACATGGTGGATGATCCGGAGCTGGTGGAGCTGGTAGAGCTGGAGCTGCGCGAGCTTCTCAGCGAGTACGACTTCCCGGGCGATGACATTCCCATCATGCCGGTGAGCGCGCTGAAAGCCCTGAACGGTGACGCCGAGGCCAAGAAGCAGGTTCTGGCGCTCATGGAGAAGGTGGACACCTACATTCCCAAGCCGGATCGTGCCATCGACAAGCCGTTCCAGATGCCGGTGGAGGACATTTTCTCCATTTCAGGCCGCGGGACGGTGGTGACGGGGCGCATCGAGCAGGGTGTGGTGAAGGTGGGCGACGAGATCGAGATCGTCGGTATCCGTGAGACGCAGAAGAAGGTCGTGACCGGCGTGGAGATGTTCAAGAAGCTGCTGGATTCGGGTGAGGCCGGTGACAATGTGGGGCTTCTGCTGCGCGGTACGGAGCGCAAGGACGTGGAGCGCGGGCAGGTCCTGGCCAAGCCGGGTTCCATCACGCCGCACACGCTCTTCAAGGCCGAGGTGTACATCCTGACCAAGGAAGAGGGCGGGAGGCATACGCCGTTCTTTTCGGGTTACCGGCCGCAGTTCTATTTTCGCACGACGGATGTGACAGGCGTGGCGACGTTGATGGAAGGGACCGAGATGGTGATGCCCGGAGACAACGTGACGGTGTCTGTGAAGCTGATCACGCCCATTGCCATGGACAAGGGCCTGCGGTTCGCCATTCGAGAGGGCGGCCGCACGGTGGGCGCCGGCAGTGTGACCGAGATCGTCGAGTA
>JAPUKF010000022.1 GCA_027295805.1 Acidobacteriota bacterium
GTGGCCGTGGAAGAGGTCGAAGATCCCTCTCACCTGGGCGTGAACTGGACCCTGGATCAGGCGACCGGCAGAGTCGATCTGGTCTGGCATACCCAGGGCCGCCAGCCGGTCCCACCGCTACCCGCCGGGGTCCTGGCGCGCATCAAGCTGCGTCTTCTGGATCCCGCTGCCCGTGAGCCGCGCCTGGAAGTGGACGCCGGCCAGACCCGATCCCTGGATGGCAATGGCCGGATCGCCAACGTGGGGGTGACCGGTCCGGCCACGCTGGTGCAAGGCAGCGGCGGCCTCTGGGTCGAGATGTCGGTCGACCGGGGACGAACCATCATCGCCAGCAGTGGCTCTTCTCTGCGGGGCAGGCCCTGGATTCTGCGGGGCCGCATGGGCGATCTGATCAGGGCCGACCACAAGGTGCTTCTGGGCAGCCTGGAAGCCCTGGAGGCCGGCCGCGATGGCCGGCTGTCCGTGGACACGGAGGTTCCCGCCAGAGGTGGTGTTTTCTATTACCTGGCGGTCAGGGATGACGGCGCCGGGCACCCCGTCCTGGGGTTTGATTCGCAATGTCGGCCGCGCCTGGTCCTGGCGGCCCGCGCCGCCACCCCCTGAAACCACCTCCCTCCCACTGCGTATTGAATCCCGAAGGGGGCGTTCTGTATGAAGAAGTCCGTCAAGATCGTGATTTTCCTGGTTGCCATCGCCGTCGTGGTGGGAGCCATCGTCATCAGCCGCCAGCGTTCCACCCGGGATGAAGTGACGGTGGAGGTGGAGACGGTGGAGGCTCGCGACCTGTCGTCGGTGGTCGAGGCCTCGGGGCAGATCGAGCCGGCCGTTTCGGTGGATATCTCCTCGGATGTCATCGGCCGCATCATCGCACTGGGCGCCGAAGAGGGTGATCGGGTGACAAAGGGCCAGTTCCTGATCCAGGTGGAACCCACTCTGTTTCAGCAGAGGGTCAACCAGTTGAACGCGGCACTGGACGCGGCACGCAGCAATCTCCAGGAGGTGGAAGCCAGCCTCGCCGACGTCAGGGCCAATCGCATCATCCGGGAGGCGGACTTCGTCCGGGACAAGGCTCTCTACGAGAATAAACTTGTCGCCGCCAGCCGCTACGAAGCCGGCGAGGCGGCTTTGCACCAGGCCCAGGCCCAAGTGGAGTTGACCAAGGCGCGCATGACATCGTCCTCCAACCGCATCCGCCAGGCCCAGGCTTCTCGAGATGAAGCCATGGACCAGCTTGAGAAATGCCGCATCGTCTCGCCCATGGACGGCGTCGTGATTCGCAAGAATGCCGAAGTGGGAGAGGTGGCTGTCAGCGGCACCATCAACAATCAGGGCAGCCTGCTCATGACCATCGCGGATGTCTCGGTCATGCAGACCGAGATCGACGTGGATGAAACCGACGTGATTCACCTGGAGCTGGGGCAGGAAGTGGAAGTTTCCCTTGATGCCTTCCCGTCGCGCAAGTTCCGGGGCGAAGTCACACGCATCGGAAACAGCGCCATCCAGGTGGCCTCAGCCCCGGGCCAGCGGCAGTCGGCCGACTACAAGGTGGAAGTGACTCTCAGAGAGACCGACCCCAAGATCCGCCCGGGCCTGTCGGCCACGGCCCGCATCACCACGGCGACCCGCGAGCAGGCGATCAGTGTGCCCATCCAGGCCCTGGTGCTGCGCGATCCTGCAGAGAACAAGAACGACGAGGACGACGTCGTGGCCACCGGTTCCGGCGTGGCCCTGGCTGCCAGCACCAGCAGTGAAGATGAAGACACAAGCGCGGATGAGAGCACGGACGAGAACACGGACGAGACAGAGGATAAAGAAGTTGAAGGTGTGTTCGTCATGCGGGATGGCAAGGCTGTCTTCGTGCCGGTGGAGACGGGCATCGCCGGCGAGAAATATTTCGAGGTTCTCGACGGCCTGCAGGAAGGCGACCAGGTGATCACCGGCAACTTCGCCGCTCTCCGTAAGCTGAAGAACGACGATCCCGTCAAGCTGGACAAGAAGAAGAAGGACGAGAAGGACATCTGACATGGGCCTCCTGGAGGGAATCCGTCTCGCCCTCAGGGCCATCTGGGTCCACAAACTGCGCTCGGGACTCACCCTGCTGGCCAACGTGGTGGCCGTCATGTCGGTCATCGCGGTGGTCTCCATCCTTTCGGGGATGGACCGCTACGTGAAAGAAAAAGTCGTCTCCCAGGGAAGCGGGATCTTTGCCGTGGAGCGGGTGGACCAGCTCAAGATCCTGACCGACTTCGACGCGTTTCTCGAGTCGTTGCGCAACCCCAGGCTGAAAGTTGATGACGCCGATTATCTCCGGGAGAAAATGCAGAGCGCCGAATACGTCGCGGCCGAGCGCAGCACCAGCACCCGCGTGGAGGCGGGAGACCGATATGCGGAAGGAGTCCGGATTCGCGGCCGCACGTCTGAATACGCCCTGATGCGCGAGTGGAAACTGGATGCCGGCCGCCACCTGGCGCCCCTCGAGATCCAGCGCAACGTGCCGGTGGCAGTGATCGGTCATGACGTGGCCGAGACGCTTTTCCCCAACCAGGATCCCATCGGCAAGACCATCAAGGCGGGCCGGCGGCATCTCAGGGTCATGGGCGTGATCGAAGAGCAGGGGCAGGTACTGGGCTCCAACCAGGACCTTTTTATCTTTGTGCCCCTGGGAGTGTTCGAGAAGATGTTCGGCGGTTTCAATAGTGTGCGCATCACCATCAAGGTGGCCGATATCGATCAAATCAATGAGGCCATGGACGAGGCGGCTTTCCACATGCGTATACGCCACCGCCTCGGCCCGAAAGATCGTCAGGATTTTGCCGTGACGTCCTCGGCCAGCCTCATCACTCTCTGGGAGAACATCAGCAGCGGCATTTTCATGTCTCTCACCGCTATTTCCTCCATCTCCCTGCTCATCGGCGGCATCATCATCATGAACATCATGCTGGTGTCGGTGACCGAACGAACCCGCGAGATTGGTATCCGCAAGGCGGTGGGCGCCCGGCGCTCAGGGATTCTGCTGCAGATCATGGCCGAATCCGTGACTCTTTCCACCGTGGGTGGAGTGCTGGGGATCATTCTGGGGTTCGCCATTGCCAGCATCGTAGCGGCTGTCTCGCCGTTGCCCTATTCCATCGAGCTCTGGTCCATCATGGCCGGTGTTCTGGTGACCGGATTCTCAGGTCTCGTCTTCGGCATCTATCCGGCCAACCGCGCCGCCCGCCTGGATCCCATCGAAGCGCTGAGGGTGGAATGAAGACCGTCCTGCGCGAAAATATCTTCCAGGCCCTGGATACCATCCGCTCGCACAAGATGCGCTCGACCCTGGTGATCCTGGGCGTGGCCATCGGTGTGACCACTCTCATGGCCATGGTCTCCATCCTCTCGGGACTGGCTCTCAAGATCGAAGCGGATGTCAGCTCTTCGGACAACGTGGTTGTCAACCTGGTGAAATTCGACTTCCTGGGTGGTGACGTGGACCAGAAAGAGATTGACGCGCGACCCGACCTGGGGCCCGAGGACTGGGACATGATTCGCAACGAGGTCAGGTCCGTTCGTCTGGTGGATTACCAGCAGCAACCCCAGGGCCTGCTCTACCTGGCCCATTACCAGGACCGGCGTACGCGACCCCTGTCGGCCGCCGGCGTGACACCCGACTTTCGGCGCATCTATTTGATTCCACTGGCAGTCGGCCGTTTCTTCACCCAGGATGAACTGGCGCGCAACAAACGTGTCTGTGTTCTGGGGAAAGGCCCCCTGGAGGATCTGTTCCCCGATATTGATCCCATCGGCAAGCGCATACGCGTGCGCGGCCAGGCTTATGAAGTGGTGGGGGGGTTTCAGAGCCGGGAATCGCTCTTCGGGGCGTTTGCCGACAATTTTATCCTGGTACCGTTCACCACCTATCGCAAGGATTTTGCCCGCCCCAACGATTCATCCATCATTCCCATGGTCCCCAAGCCCGGCTACAGCGTCGACGAGGTCATGGGTGAAGTGCGCGGCCTCATGCGGGGACGCCACAAGCTGCGGCCAGGCCAGGAGGATGATTTTGCCCTGGTGCCGGCCGATCGCATCCAGGGCTTCATAGAGGACATCACCGGGCCCATCGGCCTGGTGTTGACCGTCATCGCCTCTATCGGGTTGATGGTGGGCGGTATCGGGGTCATGGCCATCATGCTGGTGTCGGTCACCGAGAGGACCCGGGAGATCGGCATTCGCAAGGCGGTAGGTGCCACCCGTGCGGCAATTCTCGGCCAGTTTCTGACCGAGGCCGTGACGTTGACAGGCATAGGTGGACTGGCGGGCATGCTGGCCGGCCTGCTCGTCGCGCGCCTATTCAGTTTCTTCACCGGGCTACCTGTAGCCATGCCCTGGATCTGGGTGGCAATCTCGATCCTCGGTTCGGCAGGTGTGGGGCTGATCTTCGGCATGTACCCGGCGGCCCAGGCAGCCCGTCTGGACCCGGTGGACGCCATTCGCCACGAATAATCACCCGCCCCGGGCAGCGGCCCGCTAGAATGGGCCCCGCTTGCTGATCTCGCCCTGGAGGAGGACCAACCGATGACGGACCCGCCCACCGACTGGCCACAAGAA
>JAPUKF010000220.1 GCA_027295805.1 Acidobacteriota bacterium
TCACCAGTCTGCCAGGCCCAATCCTGTCCAAATCGCCAACAATATGGTCATTGTGGAGTTGAGCCTAGCGGCATCGGCCTTGCGATAAAACTGAAATCCCCGGGCCAATCCCTGTCGCCACCCTAGTCGCCCGGGAGACCCCCGGCTATGCCGGGGAGGCACCCGAGGTTTGACAATTCCGGAAGTCATATGAGGAACTCCCCCCGTGAGCCGCTCAAAGCATCACGAAAGAGAGTTCCATGCAGAACTGCGGAAGCGGAACTTCGTGGGCCAGAACTTTTGGGCGCGGGGCTATTTTGTGTCGACGGTGGGCCGTGACGAGGCGGTTATCCGGGAATACATTCGGCATCAAGAACGGGAAGACGTTCGCGCGGTGCAGCTACGGTTGAATTAACCCAGCCACCTTCAGGTGACTCAAGTGGCCGCGGCCGCTGCCGCGTCACGACCGCTTTGAGCGGTTCACACATAAAGCCCCCGGCTTTGCCGGACGATACTTACTCCTGCAGCCGGTACCCTGCTTTGCGGACCGTGAGGATATGGCGTGGCGAAGAGGGATGGTCTTCCAGTTTACGCCGCAGTTCGGCGACATGTGTATCCACTGTGCGGGTGACCACCGCGGATGGATAACCCCAGACCTCTTGAAGCAATTGCCCCCGTGACACAACGCTGCCGCGATGACGCACGAGGGCAAGGAGAAGGTCGAGTTCTTTGGGGGCCAGTTCCACGGCCTTGCCCCGCCGGAAGACAGTGCGCGAAGCGGGGCGGATTTCGATATCTCCGAATGTTTCGCATGGGTTGTTCTCTTGGGTGTCCGCGTTTTTGCCCCGGTTTGATCGGCGCAGGAGAACCTCGACGCGAGCCAGCAATTCCAGCAGGCCGAATGGTTTGGTCACATAATCTTCTGCACCGAGTCGCAGTCCTCGAACCTTGTCTTCCTGTTCGCCGCGTGCCGTGAGAATGAGGACAGGCATCTTGAGTCCGGCATCCATCATGGAACGCAGAACCAGAAAACCATCCTGATCCGGCAGCATGAGATCGAGGATCACCAGATCAGGATTCCATGCGGCAGCCTGATCCAATCCGGCCTGCCCGGTCTCCGCGACCTTGACGTCGTGCCCTTCGATTTCAAGGTTATTGCGCAGCCCATATGCGAGGGTGGTGTTGTCTTCAATGACCAGTATGCGCCTCATAGCTCTCTTTCTTCAGGCGCGGCCATGGGCAGTTCGATGACGAAGCACGAGCCTCCCTCCGAGCCGCTTTCAACCCAGCTCCGCCCGCCATGGAGTGCGACCAGATCGCGAACGACAGTCAAGCCGATGCCCATGCCGTCGGTAGGGGACAGGGCATCTCGCTCCAGGCGGTGGAAACGATGCCAGATCCGCTCCCGCTCACTTTCAGGAATCCCCGGCCCCTGGTCTTCAACACGGATCTGGGAAGTGCCATTGACCCGCAGCGTGGCGATAGACACCAGCTGGTTTTTCGGTCCGTATTTGATGGCATTATCCAGCAGGTTGAGCAGGATCTGGCGTAAGGCATCTTCATCCACGGGAACGACCATATCCTCGAGCCGGGTCTTGAAGCGCGTGCCGTCATGGTGGGCCAGAGGGCGGAAATCCTCCACAAATTCACTGACCAGGGGCGCAAGATTTCGAGGTCTCGGTGCCAGGGTCAGGGTTCCCCTATCTCCCCGGGAGAATTGCAGAATGTTCTCCACCAGATGCGTCAGTCGCCGTGATTCCTTGTCGATAATTTCAAGAGCGCGCTGTTGCTCGGTCGATGTTCGGACCCTGTTCAGCAGCAGTGTTTCAGCGAACATGCGGATCTGGGTGAGCGGTGTGCGAAGTTCATGACTGACCCGGGCCACGAAATCGGAACGCAACTGGGTCAGAGCGCGCTCGCGCCGTATCTGCAGGACCGCGGCCGCCAGCAAGCCACTTGCCACAGCAAGGAGGCCCAGGAGGACCGGCAGGCGGGAGCGCGGAAGTCCACCGATGACCAGGTGGGATGCCGCTTCCGGATTGATGGACGCGACCACTCTCATGCCACGCAGAATACCGCCATAGGCATCGGCGAAGGCGCGCTCCGCCTCAAGGTCATAAGACGGGGCATGGATGGAACGGAACACAGGTTGCCCGCCGGGGTCGTAGACGGTCAGTCCAATCCACGCATTGGTGTCATTCCCCTTGGCCAGAGAAGGCGGCAAGAGGGGAGCCCGCTGGAATGCGGACTGAAACCAACCTTCCAGGGCATCGGTTGCAAGTTCGAATCCAGCCAGTGTCGTGGCATCACCGTTGACGGGGGCGTAGATAAAAGTGTGGGGTTGATCACCCAGGATCGGGTGGACGGTCAGGAAGCCACGGCTGGCTTTCTGCAGTTCCGCCTGCCTGTGAGGGAAATCGTTGGCCAGCCATGATTTCACTTCAGGATCGTTTCCCGTGTAGAGCAGCGACGCAGGCGAGTCGAAGCGTACCAGGAAGAGATCGCGAACCAGCTCAAGGGCCGCTCGGGTGCGGTCATCCGCCTCGGCCCGGAATCCTGGCAGAGTGGGGAGTCTGTCCAAGGTCTGGACATGACCCATGAGGCTCTTGATCAGGGGGTCGTAGCCGTAATAACCAATCTGGTTGGCCGCTCGCCGCACGTATTCATCTGCCGCCAGAGCGGCATAGTCACGCAGGACTCCCTCGGCGATGGAACGATGGGAATGAGCCGCGTACTGGGCCTGCCACGCCAGGACGGCTGTGAGCACCAGACTGCTTAAGAGCATGGCGGCAATGAATGGAGCGCGAGGACGGCGTTGTTGCTTCTCTTTCTTCTGGTCCCGCCGATTTGCCATGCTCATAGTCTACTCCTTCAGAATCGACGCGAGAGGGTTACCGGCCACGGACGGAAATATCCTGACAGTTTCATGACAAAGTCCGGACCTCCGGCTTACTGAAGCTTGTCAGAGAGTCCACCTTTGCTGTTTTCAGACAGGATATGGTCGGTGGGATGGTGGGGGGGAGAAAACCAAGGAGAAGAGGATATGAATCGTTTCACAAGAGCAATCGCCCGTGGCCTGACGTTATGCTGCCTGCTCTCGGCGGGCGCCGCTTACGCACAGGTGCCCGACAAGTTCACCAACCTGAAGCATTTCCGCAAGGACATCAGCAAGGACGAGCTGATGACCCAGATGCGCGGTTTTGCTCTGGGTCTGGGTGTGCGCTGCGGGCACTGCCATGCCGGTCCGCCCAATGCCCAGCTTGCCGACATGGATTTCGCATCTGATGAAAAGCAGGCTAAAAAAACGGCACGGATCATGTTGAAGATGATGAACCAGATCAATGGCAAGTACCTGAGCCGCCTTGGTAAAGAGAAAGAAGATCTGGTCACGGTGAAATGCGTGACCTGCCATCATGCTCAGAGTCGCCCGCTTCTTCTCCAGGAGATCCTTGCCACGTCTCTGGATGAGGAAGGCATCGAGGGCATGCTGGCCCAATACCAGGAATTGCGCAACGACTATTACGGAGGATTCACCTACGACTTTGGCGAGAGGGTCCTGCTGGAGTTCGGCTCAGGCATTGCCGAGGAGGGCAAGCTGGACGCCGCCCTGGCCATTCTGGAATTGAACGCCCAGTGGTATCCCGAATCTTTTTCCAATGAGTACGGCATGGGAGGAGTGCAGGAACTTCGGGGCGACAAGAATGAAGCTCTGGCTCATTATCGCAAGGCCCTGGAGTTAGGTCAGGGGCGCCAGAAAAGTTTCGCGCAGAAAATGATCGATGAACTGAGCAGAGAGTAGAGGCGTCAATCGCCGGCCACA
>JAPUKF010000221.1 GCA_027295805.1 Acidobacteriota bacterium
GGCGCTGGCCCGGCGCCGGCGGGACCAAGGGCGCCATGATGGCATCGTGCAGGTCGGCCCGGCGCGCGCATGGGGGCGGGACAACGCCGTGGGCGCCGATCTGGTACGGCGGGCCGCCGCCCGTGAGGGTCTGCCGCTCGCGGGTCCGCCTCCAGGCGGCACCGGAACCGGCGGCCGGGCGCAGGTCTTGCGCATCTCTCTGGGAGGGTGTCGTGTGGTCTTCAAGATGCACCGGCGCGGCGGTCTGCCCGGCAAGTTGAGCCGCTTTCTGCCTGGAGACGCGGCCGGTCTGTTCGCCGGCCCCGGGAAGGCACGACGCGCCGTGAAGGTTGCCACGGCGTTCCGCGCCCGGGGCGGTGTGGCGCCTGAGCCGGTGGGCTGGCTGGCCGTGCGCCGCGGCCTGATGTGCCGGGTCTATGCCGCGGCCGCGGAGTTGATTGCCGCCCGCACCCTGGACCAGGTGCTGGCGGAAGGATCACCGCGCCGGCGGGCGCAGGTGCTGAGCGCCCTGGGGAAGGCGCTGGCGCGCTGGCACCACGCCGGCCTGGTGCATCGTGATCTCAATGCCGGCAACCTGCTTCTGGTTGCGTCGGCGGGGCGCGCGCCGACGGCCGAGGATTTTGCCGTGATCGACCTGGAGAGCGCGCGCCTCTGCCGGCGGCCGTCCCGGCGGGCGAGAGCGGCGGCCCTGGCCCGCCTGGAGCGCTCCCTTCTCAAGGTGATGGGGAAGGCGGCGCCGGGCTTGCGGGAAGGGCTGCGGGCACTGGGCGCCTACGGTCTGGAGTGGGCCCTCTTGGAGGCGAGGCCGCCGCATCAGGCCGCGGCTCTCGTGCGTGGTCTTATGAAGCCGCTGGCCCGTCGCCGCCGCCTCTATGGATGCCACGGGGTTCGGGTCTCTAACCCGAAGAAGGATTGATTCCGGCGAGAATCTCCTGCGCGGCAGCGACCACTCTTGCCGGCTCGATCTCAGCCATGAGTGATGGATCCCGTCCTCTGGCCAGGCGCTGGGCTGTGGCCACCGCCACCTGGCGGTGCCCCTGGCCCCAGGGGGCGTTGACGATGGGGTCGGTGGCGCCATAAAGGGCCACCACCGGTGTGCCCACCAGCCAGGCCAGATGCATGGGGCCTGAGTCGTTGCCGATGAAGAGGTCGGCGGCGCGCAGAAGTTCAGCCAGAAGGAGGAGGGAGGTCGCCGGCAGCAGATGTGCCGCATCTCCGGCGTTCGCCGCCACCTCCCGGGCCAGCTCCTCCTCGCCGGGTCCCCAGGCGATCTGGACCGTGGCGCCGCCGGCGGCCAGGCCGGCAGCGGCGGCGGCGAATGAGCGGGACGGCCAGCGCTTGTAGTCCTGCCGGCTGCTGGCACCAGGGGACATCAGGATGCGATGGCGGGCGGGCTTGCCAGCCCAGATGGATTCGGCGAGGGTGGCCGCTTCGGCTTGCCGGGGCAGTCCCGCCGCCGCCAGGGAGGGGTCGGCAGCCAGTGGTGCCAGCAGCGACAGGGCTTTCTCGACCCGTGACTGACGGGCCGCGACCGGTTGCACATGATGGGTAGCGGCCCCCGGGATGTATTCGCGGGCGGCACCGCGGGCAAAGCCGATGCGAAGGGGCGCGCCTGAGAGGCGCATCAGGAGCGCCGACTTGTACGTTCCCTGGGCATCCAGGACCACTTGGGGCCGCCAGCGCCGGATATTCGCCAGCGTGGCGCGCAGCCGACTGCCTGCCCTGAGGAGGTGTCCCGACTGCAGGCTGCGGGCCAGATCCCCGCGCGGAAATTCCAGTACTTCGTCCACCAGAGGCTGGACCTCCACCACCGGCTTCTGGGCCGGTTCACAGAGCCATCCAAGGCGGGCCGCTGGAAACCGCGCGCGCAGGGGAGGGAGCAGCGGCAGGGTCCTGATCACGTCACCCAGAGCCGAAAGGCGGATGATGAGGATGCTGGCGGGGGAGAAGCCGGGATGCGCGGGAACGGCCACGCCGGGATGCTACCAGAGGATCGGGCGACGGGCAGCGTTGACATGCAAGGGGGGGCAACGTAGGATTGCGCCGCTCATTACTCAGGCAATGGAGGGGTTCGTGGGCATCGATCCGAAGCTCCTGGAGTTCCTGGCCTGCCCGGTCTGTAAAACGCCGGTCAAGCTTGAAGAGGACGGCGAGGCTCTTTCCTGTTCCCAGTGCAGCCGCCTCTACCCGATCCGCGACGAGATCCCGGTCATGCTGGTGGAAGAGGCTCGTATCAAAGAAGATAAGTAGCGACCCTTCCCTGCGGGGAGGGCGCAGCAGGTCCGGCCTTGAATCACGGTCCGTGGTTGTCACGCCGGGATCCGGCCGGTAGAATAATGGCTTCCCGGTGACAAATCCGCTCGGCAAGGACGGAGGCTGGAGTATGAAAAAGAGTGCGGTCGCAACTCTGGTCCTCGTGGCCTGCCTGCTGGGTTACTCGCCGGCCCATGGAGAACAGCGGGCCCGCTCGTGGGAAGTCAGCCCCTTCCTGGGAGGCATGAATACTTCGCACACTCTCGGCAACTCCGGCGATCCCCTTGCCGGTCTGCGCATCGGTTACAACCTCAACCGCTGGTGGCAGATTGAGCTGGGGTACAGCGGCGCCACCGGTCTGAATGTCCAGAACGAGGTCGGTTTCGAGTTGCAGGGGGCCACCAACTCCATCGGGGTCGGGTTCTGGGACGTTGTTGCCATCGATGGCTTTGCCGAGAGTGACGGACAGTTCCTGGACCTGAACATGCTGCTCAGTTCGAGGCCGGTGAAGAAGCGGCTTAGTTTTTACGGCACCATCGGCCTGGGCCGGAGCGCCTTCCAGGGGAGCATGACCCAGCAGCAAGTTTTTGAGGCATTTCCCAGGGGGCCCAGCCCGACCCAGGACACCTTTGATTTCAACGACAACGGGAATACCAGCGATCTGGTCGATGAATTCATCTGCGAGACCTGCATCGTGGCTTTCATCGATCCCGCAGATCCGGCCATCGATCCCGCCTGCTCCGACCCTGCGGACCTGAGTTGCTACGCGCTCCCCACCGACGTGCCCGCGCGCACGTACATCACCAGCGGCAACGATCTGGATGAAATTCGTTTCACCCAGTGGAACGTCGGGGCGGGCATGCGCGTGCAGATGACCGATTCCATGACACTGCGCCTGGACCTGCGCAATCTCCTGGCTGGAGACTACACCGCGCAGATCTTGACGGCGGGTCTCTCGTTCCGCTTCGGCGGGGAAAGTCCCATCGATGACGACGGTGACAGTATTCCCCGCTTCAGGGACAAATGCCCCGACACCCCTGCCGGCGCCACGGTGGATCCCAAGGGTTGTCCTGCCGACGGAGATGGCGATGAGATCCTGGACGGTTTGGACGATTGCCCCACCACGCCGGAAGGCTGGCCGGTGGACGGCAAGGGATGTCCCACCGATGGCGATGGTGATGGCGTGCCCGATGGCCGGGATACTTGTGACAACACGCCCCTGGGCGCGGTGGTGGATCATGAGGGTTGCCCGGTGGATTCCGATGGTGACCAGGTCCCCGATGGTCTTGACGACTGCATGACGACACCGGCGGGCGCCCGGGTTGATGCCCAGGGCTGCGCTCTGGATGAGGACGGCGATGGCGTTCCCGACGGCCTGGACACATGCGAGGGCACACCGGCGGGCCTGCCGGTGGATGGAGATGGTTGTCCCATCGACTCGGACGGCGATGGCCTCAAGGACGACGTGGATGCCTGCCCGGCGTTTGCCGGCCCCGGTGGCGTCGATGATGAAGGCTGCCCGCGCTTCCGCCTGGATAAGACGGCC
>JAPUKF010000222.1 GCA_027295805.1 Acidobacteriota bacterium
CAGGGGCGTGCTGGTGGCAGCGAACAGTGCTGCTTCGCCCGCCGGCTCACCGGGTCGAAATCCGGCCATCTGGTCCAGAAAGATGTGGAGGCTGAAGGAAACCAGGACATGGAAAATAATGGCGCCCAGGCCCGCCACCAGACCAACCAGACCTCCGAAAATGAACCAGCGGCCCAGAACCGGCAGGTTCAGCCAGTCCGCCTGCTTGCGCAGCTGACGTGGAAAGTCCATGACGGCTCACTTTAGCTTGTCGGACTGTTTTCTTCCGCCGCCGGCAGCGAGATGGTGAAGGTTGTTCCCTGGCCGGGTTCAGATGTCGCCTCCAGCCTGCCTCCATGCTCCTGGATGGTGCGGAGGGCGATGGCCATTCCCAGACCCGTTCCCGAGTCCCGGGTTGAGAAGTATGGCTCAAAAATCCGGGCGAGGGTCTTTTCATCCATACCCATGCCGGTGTCCTTGATCTCCATGAGCACCATTTCCCGTGCCTCGTCCGTTGAGGCGCGCACCCACAGCTCACCCCCCGTCGGCATGGCCTGTAGCGCGTTCTCGATCAGGTTCACAATGGCCCGCTTGATAAGATCCGGGTCGACCCGGACAGGGGGCAGCGAGGTCGCAATGTCGACTTCGAGCCGGACTTGCGGGCCGAGAGTACTGCCGTAAGGCGCAAGGGTGTCTGCGAGAAGATCGCCCGGTGAGAGAAGCTGGGTTTTCTTCTCCGGCAGGCGGGCGTAGTGCGAGAACGTCGAGGCGATCTCCCGCAATCCTTCCACCTGGGTGAGGATGGTTGCCACGGTTCGATCCACGGTGGCGCTGAACTCGGGATCCTGTCGCTGGTGAACGCGCCGCAAGTGCTCTGCCGCCAGCCTGATGGGCGTCAGAGGGTTCTTGATTTCATGGGCAATGCGCCGCGCCATGTCGGCCCAGGCCTCGAGACGGCTGGAGCGAACGCTTTCGGTGATGTCTTCCAGGAGCAGGAGCCGGTCGCCCCGCTCATCAGGAAGATCCACCAGGATGGCCCGCAGGCGGGTGTCATGACCTGTGTCCGGTTCCAGATCCCGGGTCAAGGTCGAATCTGGGTGTGCGCGGGGAGAGGCGATGAGAGCGGACAACCCCTGGTTGTAGGGGGAACTCCCCAGGGCCTGGACAATCTTCCGGCCCGCCTCGACATGCTCCCCACCGGCCATGATCCGCTCCGCCGCTGGATTGAGCATCAGGATGACGTCGGTAGCGTCCAGGTGAATGATGCCCATGGGCGCATGCCGGACCAGGTTTTCCAGGGTCTCCGTACGGCGACGGAGATCGGTGCGCTGGCGGGTGAGAGTCGTGGCCATGTCATTGAACGATCCCGTGAGACGGCTCAGTTCATCCTGGCCGCTGAGTGGGACGAGGAAATCTTCTTCTCCGGCCGCCAGGCGCGCCGTGGCGCGGGTGAGACGCTGGAGGCGTCCGGCGGTGGTTCTGCCCACCAGGATAGCGGCGGCCAGGAGCAGCAGGGCCACCGCAGCCGTGGCCAGATCGGCCCGTTCGCGGACTTCTTCGCCGGCCTGAGCCACGGCCTCCTCCTGGCGGCTGAACGGCAGGCGCAGCATGGCCGACCCATGGCCGTTCCAGCCCAGGGCGGCGCTGACTGCCGGTGGTCTTGCCGGGAGGGATGAAGGAGATGGCAGGCTGATCTGTTTGCCTTCAAGCACGATGCGGCGATAGGCCTCGGCGTCGGGCAACGGTGAGACGATCCCGGCTGTGAACAGCCCGCGGCGGGAGGTTGCGATCAGCTGTTGATCCAGGAAGAGATCGATGTCCTGGCGGATGACCCGGGATAACCAGTACAGCGTCTCATCAGAGGGCATGGGCGGGGACGGGTCGCCGCCTATGGCCACCATGGAGTCTTTCACCACCCGGCGGGCCACCTCCAGGGATTGCAGGCCAAGAGTATTCAGGCTTTCCCGGCGCTGGCGTTCCAGGGGAGCGCGCAACAGGAGCGCCAGGCTCAGAAGCGGGGCCAGGGAGGCCAGCAGAACCGCGGCGGCCAGCTTGCGGCCCCAGGAGAAGCGGAACCAGTTCACCAGCAGAACCGCTTCCCGGCGTAACCCCGCCAGAGGATGCAGGAGGAGATAGGCGACGGCCGCCAGCAGCAGGAGGCAGATCGCCTGCATCAAGACGAAGCGCAGGAGGCCGGCCAGCAGGCGTGTCCAGGGGTCAAGCGGGTAGCCCAGCGCGTAGATGAGGTCGCCTTGGGCGAAATAGAACAGTCGGACAGGGTGACCGGTACTGAGACTGTCCTGCCAGATACCTTTCTCGATATCGTTTCTCAAGAGCATCCCGGCCCGAAGCGGGGCCGGGTCTGCCTGAGAGGACCAGAGAAGAGCGCCCTCTGTATCATGCACGGTCAGGAGAGGCGATCCGCGAAGCAGCCGGCGAGTGTCGGCGCCGGCAGTTGTCCAGGGCAGGGGTTCGGCCGCCGTTGAAAGGGCAGGAATATTCCCTTCATCGTTCGCGATGTAGAGGGCCAACACACCGGCGATGTGGTTCTCGGCGTCGTAGACGGGCCAGCGACTGCTCAGGACCGCCTGCTCCTGGCTCAGAGTGGAGAAGACCAGGCGCTCCAGAGGCACCGGCTCCAGAATGGCCACTTCACCGGCGAGACCCGGGACCGGCGGTGGCATGGCCACGGAGAAACTGCCCGCCAGAGAACCTGTGCCATCGTAGATCTCCAGAGAGGAGTGATACCCCTGACGCGCCAGCTCCGAGCTCCGCCAGAGGTGGAAGGCGAGCGCATCGCATGTCCCGTCAGCCAGGGCTCTGGCCAGCTCCTGGGCTATCCCATCCCGGGACTGGAGCAGATCGCGGGTCTCGGTGAGAGCCCTCTGGCGGTCCGCATCCTGATGGACCAGGAGCGGGTGAAGGTTCTCCGTCACCAGGTCCTGCCGGGCTTCCTCGGTGGTCCTGGCGAGGAACATGAACAGGAGGGCGGAGAGGAGCGGCAGGGCGAGAGCGGCGCGGAGCAGAGGGCGCCCTCGCTGCCAGCGAAAGAGGGAAGTGAGCAGCAGCAGGGCAGGCGCCCAGAGTGTGAGTACCAGGCCTGTCTGCACAGCCAGCTGTGCCGCCGACTGGCTCTCCCGGGCCAGTCCCGCCAGGTCCAGTCGGCTGTCGAGTCCAGCGCGCGCGCAGAGGAGGAACGCGCCCGCGAGGCCGGCACCGCCGGCAGGGATAAGGAGCCAGCGCCAGGCCCTGGCGGCCTGTGGGTGTCGGGTGGCACGCACGATGAGGACCGCCTGCAGAGTGAGAGCCAGGCCCGTGAGGAGCGTTGCCAGTGGTGAACGGAAGAGGCCGAATGGAGCCTGGGACGCATAGACGGCCGGCGAAGAGAGTACTCCCGCGTCCAGGGGGGCGCCGCTACGCATGAAGTTTGCAAGCCAGGCTCTCAGGATCCAGACACCAGCAGAAAGAACCACCAACGAGCCAGGAAACAGGCCACTCCGGCGGCGCGCCAGCCAGATCAGCAGCAGGGCCAGGCCGAGCAGGGCCCCCACCTGGATGGGGATTAAGCCGTCCAGGCGACCCGGCGACGAACCGGCGCCGAACGAATCCTGGGCCAGGCCCCTGGCAGGAGCGGTCAGCCTCCGGCTTTCGAGCAGCAGTGCGCCGCCGGTGGCGAACGGGATCCAGATCCTGAGAACAGTACCTCCTCCGTCGAGAGAAAGGCTCTGGCGGACAGGTACGGCGGGGACCTCCTGGGGAGGAGCCGCGTACGGTTGTCCTCCCCAGCTCAGGGGCCAGCCGGCGCCATCCCACACCGTGAGGCCGATGATGTTTCCGTTGCGCCGGGCCAGGTGCTGCGCTTGGCTGGCCAGGAGATCGAACGCCTGGGAACCGGCGAACCCGGTCTCGAGAGCCCGCAGATCGCGGGCGATGCGCTGGCCCTGCAAGACCAGACTCTCCAGTTCCGCTTCCCGGTCGGCGCTCCCGGTGGTCCACGGGGCAGCCATGGAGCCGGCCGGAAGGAGCATCAACAGGGCAAGAACGCCAGGCCGGATCCTGGCTGAACAGAAATGAGAGATCACGGGCGGACGCGAGCCCGTTCGCGGAACTCGCGGAGCACCCAGCCCTCGCTTGTCCCGACGAAGACCAGTTGCAGGGTCAGATGAAGAATCTCCTGATCCTGGGTGCGAATGTTCAGCTGTGCTCCGGCGGTCGTCCCCTCCTTCCGGGGCGGCCCAGCAAGCGGATCGAAGGTGAACGACACGACCTGGTGGCGGTGCAAGATATCGTCCAGCATGTAGCGGAACTGGCTGGCGCTGAGAAAGCCCGAGGAATCTTTCGCCAGGTTGGGCAGGTCCACTCGGATCTTGCCGCGCTGGGGGAGGATGGGCCCTATGGCGGCACTGCTGCCGGCTCGGAAGGCTTTGGCGACGTGCTGAAAGGCCGTCTGGATATCGCCTTCCGCGCCGGCCAGCGGCGGAGTGAAACAGGCCAGGCCGGCAAGAAGGGCTGCCAGTCGGTATCGCCGGAGCCGTGCTGAGCTGCTCGCCGGGTGATCCATGGCTGCAGGCGATGTTAAGATTGGTGTTCTTCAAAGTCAAGCTGAGGAATGAGTTACGTGCCTTCTCCCGAACATCGCCCCGATCGCACTCTGGATACTCTCGGGACCTACTGTCCCATCCCGGTTCTGCGCACTGCCAGGATGCTGGCGCAAATGAACGGCGGTCAGATCCTGGAACTCCTGTCTGATGACCGCGGTGTTCTTGCTGATATCCCTGACTGGTGTCGCGGGCACGGGCATGAGTACCTGGGGTGCCGGGAAGAAGCCCGGCTCTACCGCCTTTATATCCGTAAGGTCTAGAATGGGAGCCATGGTTACCTCCCCACCGCTCAAGGCCATCGGTCTGATCTCCGGGGGGCTGGACTCGGCCCTGGCTGCCGGTCTTTTGAAAGAGATGGGCGTTGAACTGCACGGCCTCAATTTCTCCACCGGCTTTTGCAAGGTGGACCATCGCAGGGCCATCAACGATCCAAGGGAAGACCCGGAGCGCCTGCGGAATCCTGCCCTGCGGGTCGGGGCCATGCTCGGTTTTCCGGTGGAAATCCTGGATGTTGCCGCCGCTTACCTGGAGGTCGTTCGGAATCCCAGGTACGGCTATGGCGCCAACGTCAACCCATGTATCGATTGTCGGATCTTCATGCTGCACAAGGCCAGAGAGGTGATGGAGGCAGAAGGCGCCGACCTGGTCTTCACAGGTGAAGTTCTCGGGCAACGCCCCATGTCCCAGTATCGGAAAGCCCTGGACACGGTGGAACGGGACACCGGTCTGGAAGGCCGGCTGCTGCGTCCCCTATCGGCCCGGTTCCTGGAACCGACCCTGCCGGAAAGGGATGGCCGGCTGGATCGCCGGCGCCTGCTGAGCATCCAGGGGAAGTCGCGCCGCCCCCAGATAGCACTGGCCCGCCAACTGGGAATCAACGAGTACGAGCAGCCGTCCGGTGGCTGCTGCTTTCTGGCCGACCCCAACTATGCCCGGCGGTTTCGTGACCTGGTCAATAGCGCCGGGACCGTTGCCATCACATCTGAAGACACGACCCTGCTCAAGGTGGGCCGCCACTTTCGGGTGAGCCCCACCGTGAAATTAGTGACCGGCCGGAACGAAGGCGAGAGCGGCTACCTGGAGCGGTTTGCCCGCGGGCGCTGGACGCTGACACCGGTGGGCCGGGCCGGGACGTTTGCCCTTGGCCTGGGAGAGCCCGATCAGGCGCAGTTTCAGGTCATGGCGGGGATCGTGGCACGCTATTCCCGCCACAGGGATCGGGACCTGGTGGATGTGCAGATCGCCAGGGGAGATACCTTGCAGATTCTCTCCGTGACACCGGCCAGCGATGAGCTGGTGGACAGTCTCCTGGTGTGATCCTGAGGGGGAAAGCGTTCTTGGTCCTGTCAAAGGCCTGTGGTACGATTCTGCCGCAAATACGGCGGGCGCTTAACTCAGTGGGAGAGTGCTACCTTCACACGGTAGAAGTCGCAGGTTCAAATCCTGCAGCGCCCACCATGCGCTCCATTGCCCGGGGCTAGTGGGTTTCCAGAAACCAGCGGCGCCCGCATTCAAGGCCGGCCAGGCGAAATGCCAGGCGCACCCCGATCACCAGTTGCCCGTACACCACAAGCAGGCAGAGGCCGAGTGTTGATGTGGCGGGGATGCTGTTGAGAAGCCAGGCTGACCCGCCGAGGAACAGAACCTGGAGAGCAGCGAGAGTCCCGAAGATTCCCAGCACCCGGGGGAATCTCCTGACCAGGAGACTGAGTCCGGCGAGGAATGAGCCCAGGGCAGATCTCCGCTTCTCCACGACGAGTCGCACGCGGCTCAATTCGGCCGCCCAGGTCAGCAGGTAGAACAGCACCACAACCACCAGTTCCTGCCCGGCATGCAGGAGAGTGGCCCCCCTCTGAGAGGGCCAGTCGAAGGCCAGGCTTCCCACCACCGCTCCCAGCTGGGCCCCGGCCAGCCAGACGACCAACCAGCTTGCGGCCAGAAAGACAGCCAGGAGGCGCAAGAACGCGAAACCATAGTGCCCGCAACCGCGGAAGAATGCGCCCAGGGAAAATGAACCGTCGGCATCATGAAGGACACCGAGGCAACCGGCGGTGAGAAAGGCCGAGACCAGCGTGTCCAGGAAAATGACCAGGGCGACCTGATGGGAGAAGATCTGGAGAGACGGAGCGGCGTGAGTCTGGAAATCGGCATCGAACCAGGCCGGCCAGGTCTGGAGGAGCCCCTCCCAGCTCCCCACGGGCGCGAGGAGCCGGTCCAGAGCCGTCAGTGCCGGCAGCAGGGCCAGGACAGCGAAAGCGAGGTTCACCGAGAGCAGGAGCCATACGAGGCGTACGGAACCAAACGCCACCGGCAAGCCGGTCCGGAGAATGCGGTAGATGTCCCTCATGCCATGCCACTGTAAAAGGTGAGGACGTTCTGCATCCAGAGAAGGAGACGCAGGCTCCAGCGAGCCACGGGGCGCCTGGATAGGCGGGCCATGCGCGTGTTGTTGCTCCAGTTCAGATCGATGGCGTAGAGACGCTGGGGATCGACGGTGGCCCGGCGAACCCGCCGGCTGTCTTCATAGACGAAGCGTGTCCATGAGTAGATTCCGTCCCAGTTTTCCTGGATCACCGTACCATCCTCGAACTCGATCTCCACGGCCACCGGGACCGCCACGGCTCCCAGGCGCCGGACCACGATCTCATTTCTGAAGCGGGTGGCCTCCTGGTCCTCGGATGCATCTTCCGCCGGAGCCTTCGGCGGTTGCCCGGGCCGGCTGTCCCCCGGACCGCGCAGTCGCCGTTCATCTCCCTGGCCGAACACGCCGGCAGCAGCCGGCAGTTCCCGTACTTTCACGCTGGTGACGGCATAATCCAGGACCTCATTGCCGCGCAGGAGGGGACCCAGCAGCCAGCCAAGATCACGTCCGGCCACCTGGGAGACGGTTTGTTCGAAATCGCGGCCGGTGGGATGGTCATAGCGGTATCGATGCTGGTAGGTCCTGAGGGCGCGGGTCATGGTCTCATCTCCCAGAAGGCGCTCCAGGGTTGCCAGCACAAGGGCGGGGCGATCATAGGAGTTCAACCCATACGATGCGCGGTCCAGATAGTCCCATGCCAGTCGCTGGACCATGTCCTTGCGTGGCCCTGCCAGGTAGGACGCCCGGTATCCGTCCACGGCGCCGGTGGGAAGGTCAGGCAGGTATGTGAGGAAAGGCACATCCCGGAACCCGCCCAGGAGTGAATTCGTCGGCAAGCCGAGACGGTACAGGAGCAGCCATTCCGCGGGCTTCAGTTCCTCCAGATCCGCCGGCCAGGGTGAAGGGGGCAGGTGGAGGCCAAGAGGAGTCGGCCGGATGCCGGTGGGTTCAGGCTCCGGGGGCGAAGGAAGCTTGAGCAGGGGATATCCCCGCAGGGGGACTCCCGCCAGAGTGGTTCCGCGGGAGCGCTGCCCGTATTCCCGATCCAGGACCCGGCCCGTGGTGTAGGTGTTGATTCCTTCGTCCAGCCAGGCTTCTTCGAATTCGTTGCTGGCCACAAGCCCGTACCAGTACTGATGTCCAAATTCATGGATGGTGACTCTCTCGGGACTGAGCCGGGCAGCCGGAGCCGGCCAGTCACTGCCGATGGTGATCAGGGTGGGGTACTCCATCCCACCCGCACCTCGCGCACCATGCTGCGGATCCACGACGGTGAGGGTCTAGTAAGGTTAAGGGCCGTACCAGGTCCCCAGCCATCGGAGCCCGGCAAAGATGGCGCGGAAAACGCGCTCTTCATGGTCGGCATGCTCGGGTTGCAGCAGCAGCGTCACATCAACAGGCGGAAGATCTGGTGTGGCTTCGGATCCAGGCTTGAGGTGTCGCGTAACGGCAACAAAGTCGGGATCGGCAGCCCAGGCGAAATCGTGTACTTGCGCCTGGATGAAACGGTGGGAGATGGTGCCGTCAGGATGGGTTGCGGGCGGCATGATCTGCCGGCCGGTTGCGCCCAGTGCATACCCCTGGGGGACCGTGATGGTCACATCGAAACGGGCGAAGTCGGCGAAGAATTCGCTGTCGGCATGGAATTGATGACAGTTCCATCCATCGGCGCCCTGGAAGACGCCCGGTTTGGGATACCACTGGCCTACCAGGAAGAAGTTGCCCTTGAATCCTGTGCGGGCGAAAGCATGGGGGAGCCGGGCGAGGAAGTCGATCTTGAGGCTCACCGTCTCGCCGGGGTCCACACTTCTTCCCAGGGGGAGGAGAGCCACGGTACGGTCGTCCTCATTGTCATCGTCGGGCTGGATGAAACGCAGGAGCTGGGCGCGCTCATCACCGCCATCCACCTTGATGGATGTGATTTCCATCCAGCCCCACTGACCCTCCTCCAGGGTATTCCCGCGCTGCCGGTTGCCACCTTCGCGCATGAATGTGGAGCGGTTGTTGCGAAATGCATTCAGATACAGATGGAACGGCATCTCCGAGGTGGCTGTGTCAGTCGTGTTGCGCCACTGGATGGCGGCCTTCCCGGACAGGAGACGCTGTGCCGGGTCCAGGCGAACCGTCATGGTGTAATCCAGGATTGGCGCGGGAGAATCTATCCGTGCTTGCCCGTGTGCCAGGCGAGATCCGGTCAGAAGGGACAGGATAATAAGGGAGGCGGTGGCGGCCTGGAGGTTGGAAGGTAAAATATTCATAGCAAAAGGCTTATACCATGGTTGGCAGGAGGGGTGTAAGCTCGGAAACGAAACCGGGCAGAAAAAAAGGGGAGACCGAGGTCTCCCCTTTGAACGCACGGGCTGATGTGCGGCTACTTCTTCTTGGTCGCTTTGCGACGGGTCGCTTTCTTCTTGGCGGCCTTTTTCTTTGTAGCCTTTTTCTTGGCCTTCTTTCTCGTGGCCTTTTTCTTGGCGGCCTTCTTTCTCGTGGCCTTTTTCTTGGCCTTCTTCTTGGTCGCCTTCTTCCTCGTGGCCTTCTTCTTGGTCGCCTTCTTCCTCGTGGCCTTCTTCTTAGCCTTCTTCTTAGCCATGTGCTTTCCTCCTTTCCTGAACGCTCTGGGGCGTTCTAAGATTTGTTCGGAAGCAACTTAAATCTAGGGTGCAGATCCGGCCAGTCAAGTTCTCCTGGGTCTGGAGTTGTTCTGGTCAAGAGAACACGAACTATGAATGCGGGAGCCGGATGCGGCTGAAGGAATGAAGACGCTGACGTCGGCGCTGAAGAAAACGGCAGAAGCCGCAGCTGAGACGTCGAGGCGATGCAGGAGAAGGTCCACCGCGCTCATCGGGCGCGAGTCTACAGAAGGCAGATCGCAAAGTCAACTTAAAAAAAAGAGGATTGAACGAATGGTGCCCAAGGCCGGACTCGAACCGGCACGGGGAGTACCCCACCACCCCCTCAAGATGGCGTGTCTACCAATTCCACCACTTGGGCACGTCTTCGATTCTATTCGCTGTCTGATGCAGCGGGCGCCGTACTTTCCTCGACTGGCGCCGTGTCGGCGGGTAGCTCAATCTCCGGCAGCGGGGTGGCCGGCAGGTTGTCCGGTGCTGTTGTACTGGGTGAACCTTCGGCGGGAACCGGATCTGCCGTTGTCGTCGTGACCGGAATGGGGGCCGCATCGGTTTCATCAAGAACCGATGCCGTGTCCCGGGACGAGATAATGGCCAGGGAAAAGGAAGTCAGCATGAAGAGGACTGCCGCCGTTGTTGTCAGTTTGGACAGCACTGTCGCCGCGCCACGGCTGCCGAATGCCGTCTGGCTGCCACCCCCGCCGAAGGCGCCGGCCAGATCAGCACCTTTACCTGTTTGCAGCAGGACCACAAGGATGAGAATGATGCTGACCAGCAGGTGCACTGCCGCCAGAATTCCGTAAAGCACGATGTTATCTCCCAGGAAACCCTTTGAAACCTAGCACTTCGGTCGCCTGGCATCAAGCTTGGGTGGTTGCCCTCACGATGGCCAGGAACGAAGCGGCGCTCAGCGACGCGGACCCCACCAGGAGTCCGTCGATCTCCTCCTCCCGGGCCAGGCTCGCTGCGTTGTCGGGATCAACGCTGCCACCATAGAGAATCCGTGCATGTCCTGGCAGAAGGCGCCGGATGCCCGCGTGAATCTCGGCCACCTGTTCGCGGCCGGCAACGTGGCCGGTGCCGATGGCCCACACCGGTTCATAGGCCACCAGAATTTCTCCCTGCCCTGGCCATCCATCAGCCGGGAGGGCAGCCTCTACTTGGGCCGTGATGGTTGTCATGGCCCGCTGGCTCTCCCGCTGGGCCAGATCCTCCCCGACACAGACGACGGGCGTGAGACCGGCTTTGACGGCGGCGGTGATCTTGCGGCGGATCATGTCGTCGTCCTCGCCGTGGAGCCGCCGACGTTCAGAATGACCCACCAGGACATGGGTCACGCCCATGTCCCTGAGCATGGGACCCGAGACCGAGCCGGTATAGGCTCCCCGTGGCTCGGAGTGCAGATCCTGTCCCAGGAGAGTCACCGGACCGTGGCCGAGAATTTCCGCCACGCGCTCCAGGTACGGAAAGGGCGGCGCCAGGCCGACCCTGATCACTGCCCCACAGGCAGGATCATCAGCAACTTCTTTGGCCAGGGTTTCCGCGGCGCGGCGGTCCAGGTTCATTTTCCAGTTGCCAATCACCCATGGCTTTGCCGGTTGGCTCATGGTTCAGCTGTCCTTCTCGGCCAGGGCGGCAAGGCCGGGCAGGGATCGGCCGGCGAGGTACTCGAGACACGCACCCCCACCAGTGGAGATATGAGAGAAGCCGTCTCCCAGATGGAACTGGCGTACGGCTGCTGCTGAGTCCCCACCGCCAACCACCGAAAAGCCCGATGACGCGGCGATGGCCTCGCCAATGCTTCGGGTACCGGCGGCGAAGCGAGGGTTCTCGAAGATGCCCATGGGACCGTTCCAGAGAATTGTGGCTGCCTCCTGGATCCGCCGGGAGAAAAGATCCACCGTGCGCGGCCCCACATCGCAGGCCATGAGATCGGCTGGGATAGCCGCCCCGGAGGTGGTCTCCACCGTGCCGCTATCCACGGCCGGAGCGGCCAGGTGATCCACCGGCAGAACCAGGTCGACTCCCCGTGCCGCCGCCTTCTCCAGGATATGACGGGCCATATCGAGGCGGTCTTCTTCCACCCGTGAGTTCCCGGTCTCGATACCCTGGGCCCGCAGGAGCGTATGGGACATTGCCCCCCCCACCAGGATGGCGTCGACCCGCTCCATGAGGCTCTCCATGAGATCGATCTTGCCGGAGATCTTGGCACCTCCCAGGACCACGATGTAAGGGCGGTCCACACGGCCCAGGAGGCGGGAAAGGGACGTCACCTCACGCTCCAGCAACAGGCCCGCCACGGCTGGCGAGAGAAACCGGGTGATGGCCACGGTGGAGGCATGGGCGCGGTGGGCCGCGCCGAAGGCGTCGTTGACGTAAATGGAGGCCGGCGCCGCGAGCTGGCGGGCGAAGTCGGGGTCGTTTTTTTCTTCCCCCGGGGCGAACCGCAGGTTCTCCAGCAGGGCCACGTCACCATCTTCCATGGCGGCCACCCACTTGGCCACCTGGGGTCCGTGACTCTCCGGGATGAACAGCACCTTGCGCCCGAGATGATGTCCCAGAACAGCGGCTACCGTTTCCAGGGACAGTTCCTGCCTGCGGCGACCTTCAGGACGCCCCAGATGCGAGGCGCACAGCACCCGGGCGCCGGCGCTGGAGAGTTCGCTGATCGTGGGGAGGGACGCGACCACGCGGCTGTCATCGGTCACGGTCCCCTGATGGATGGGAACATTGAAATCGACCCGCAGGAATGCCGTCCGGCCCGCCGGCTGCAGATCCCGGATTGTCTGTTTCATGCGGTTTTCCCGCGACCGGGGGAGTCGGGCCGTGATGCCCGGCGGGTGCCCGGCCGGGTCAAGAGAGGGCGAAGGATTTCAGCTTGCGCGCTGGGCAAGGCCTCTAGGAGTCTCCGCAGGCGCCGGGGGCGAACTCGCCCGATGATGGCACGCGACGCCTGCTCGATCTCGCCACGTAACCAGGCGTCAGAGCGTTCAAGGGCTCCCAGAAGGTCCTCCAGGTCCTCGGCGCGTCCGATGTCCGCCAGGGCCAGAACCAGGTCGTGGGGGGGCACCTCTGCATCTCGCAGTGCATCTTTCAGATCGGCGATGGCCAGGCGGGATCCGCCCTGGGCAATCAGCAGGTGAACCCGGGCACGGCGGGCCGAGAGCTGCTGGCTCAGATCCGGGTCTGGCTCGCGCCGGATCCGTTCCGCCAGCCCGCGAGTGAGACCGGCCAGGGCCCCCAGCGTCGAGAGGTCGGGGTCACCCCGAAAGGTATCAAGGACGCCGTCCAGCACCGAAAGCGGCCAGGAGGCGTCCAGGCGTCGCGCCAGGTCACGGCGGGCTTCGTGGGGGAGAGCCTGCAGGGCGCGGGAACAGCGATAGGCTGTTTCCGGATCTTCACCGTTCGTTTCAAGGGTCGAGAGGACGCGAGGGATGTCCAGAAGTCCGGGTGACGCCGTGGGACGTGGGAACTGAGCCTGCTCGTTCCATTGCCGTGTGGTGAGAGCCGGGAGACCCTTAAGGGGGTCCTCCGGAAATGCCTGGAGCAAGCCGCGGATCTCCGGTGCCAGGGAATCATCCCCGCCTGCATCGGCCAGGCGCTCAAGGAGCTGGCGAGCCATGTGGGGCTGGAGTCCCGCCAGCGCCGAAAGAGCCGCCCGGCGGACGGGAAGGGGCTCGGCTGCGTTGAAGAGAAGATCCAGCACGGGGTCCAGGATCTCCGGTGTTTCACCACCCGCCAGCCGGGCCAGAAGGGCGACAATTTCAGCCCGGACGTCTATGTCGTGCTCACCTGGCAGGGTTTCCATGAGTGCCGCACGTGATCGGTGAGCCGGCTGGGCACCCAGGGCGCGAACTGCCAGGCGGCGGAGATCATCCGGTCCGTCTGCGGCGGTGCTCTTCAGCAGAGGCATGACACGGACATCAGGGACTCGCTCCAGCAATCGCAGCATGCGGGCGCGGGCCGAGTCCGGCGCCCCGGGGAAGGCCGCAAGCAGAGGTTCGATGGCACGGGCTCCCTCGATGGCCAGCCGGGCCAATGCCCCTTCAGCGCCGGCCAGGTCGGCGGAAGAAAGGCGGATCAGAAGTTCGTCGATTTGAGTCACGGCCAAGCTGGATGAAACGGGTGCCCGGACTGCCCGGGCCCCAGTGTGGCATCTTCGACCATCATTTCCCACCTGTCAACGAAATTAGAGGTTGATCCTCGTGCCCGCACTCGGTTACCGTCACCCGGTCCGGAGGGCATGAGATGATTAAAGGCTCGCGCATCTACGGCCCGCTGATTCTCCTGATCATGGTTGGTCTCACCGCTTCCTGCTCGAACCAGAACTGCGCCCTGCCCGGTGGAAGCACGGGGACTCCAGGCCAGGGGCCGGTTGCGGCGTCCGAGGTGGTCACCAAGACGCCACCCGCGGGGCAGGTGACCTTCCCGTCGGGGCGTGTTTTCTTCGTCGATCTGGCTCTGACTCTGGAACAGCAGGCCCGCGGGTACATGGGACGCAAGGTCATCGCGCCGGAGGAAGGGCTCCTCTTCCTCTATAAGCGACCCGGGATTCGGTCATTCTGGATGAAAAACTGCCTGACGACCCTGGACATCATCTGGCTCGACAGCGAGGACCATGTCGTCTATATCGAGCATTCCACGCCGCCTTGCCGGGTTGACCCATGCCCCTCTTACGGACCCGACCAACCGACCCTCAACATACTGGAGATTGCGGGAGGAACGGCCGCGCAGGAAGGTCTCAAGGCGGGCGACAGGCTTGTGATCCTGACCGATCTGGACCGTCCCTGATCCAGGACAGATCGCCGGCTCTCCGGAGGCGTCCGCTCTAACATTTAGTACCTGAACGGGTTGCCAAGACCGGGGCAAAAATGTCCCCCTGGGAGGACGCAAATAAATAAGTCTTTATAGATCATGTGTTTAGATTGTAGTCTCGAAAACGAGTCTTGACACTCCAACCCCCCCTCTTATACTCAAGGCACCGGAAAGGAGAAGGTCCATGAGGCGTGCCCCAGGCAGGCTTATCCTGGTGGTGACTGTGCTTCTGGCATTTCTGGCGGGTGGAATTCTTATCCCGCGTGGGGAGAAGTCCATCGGTCTGCTGGCAAGCGGAGTCTCGGTCGATGACCGCATGGCTTCGTTGCGCATGCGGGTCGCGGCGGTGGAGAGAGAGAATGAGAACCTGCAGACTGAATTGCGGGTTCGCGCCGCTCTGGCCGGGCATGGCCAGCGTCTTTCGGCTGGTGAGATCGAGAGGGTCACGGCTTCGATTCTTGAGGCTCACGGCCGGTACGGAATCTCGGCAGACGTTCTTCTGGCAGTTATCGAGACGGAGAGCGGGTTTGATACGCGGGCCGTCTCTCATGCGGGAGCGCTGGGCCTGATGCAGGTGATGCCCTCCACGGGGCAGGAGATGGCCGGTGAACTGGATATCGAGTGGACGGGGAATGACATGTTGTATGACCCGGCCATCAATATAAAACTCGGTTCGGAGTACCTGCACCGGATGTTCCAGCGGTTCGGGCACGCCGATAACGCCCTGGCGGCCTATAACGCAGGTCCAGCCAGAGTCGAGGGCATGAACCAGGCCGGCATACTGCCGAGGGTTTATGCCGGCCGGGTACGCGAGGGGTTGAGGAGGTTCGCGCCTCGCTGACATTGTTGTTTTAACGCGCGCGAAAGCGCACGGGGCTGCTAGGGCCGGTCTTCGACCGGCCCTTTTTTTTCTTTCCCGGCCATGGGAGAGTCTACCCAGGATTCCAGGTGCAGTGATGTAAGTGCCCTTTGAGTAAAGGTTTGAGTCCGCTTGATCCATTTGGATCATGCTTGACACTCCGAATTCCGCTGTGGTAGCCTTTTAACTCCGCACGACACCATGACGAGGTTGCGCCGCGGGGTGGGGAAGAACCTTGATCGCGTATCTACCGGTCCTCCTCTTTATCCTGGCGGCCATCGCATTCGGCGCCGTCAACCTCATCCTGTCCTGGATCGTCAGACCGGCACGCTATGACCCGGTCAAGATGTCTCCTTACGAGTGCGGCATCGAAACCCTCCACGATCCCCGCCAGCGTTACTCGGTGCACTATTACCTGATCGCCGTCCTCTTTATCGTTTTCGACGTGGAAACCGTCTTTCTCTTTCCCTGGGCCGTCCAGTACAAGGTCCTGGGCTGGTTCGGCTTCGTGGAAATGAGCGTGTTCATTCTGATCCTGGTTATTGCTTATCTCTACGCCTGGAAAAAGGGAGCCCTGGAATGGGTCTGATAGAAGGGCGGATGCATCCGGGGATCGTCACTACGACGGTTGATGCCCTGTTCAACTGGGCACGGAAGAATTCACTCTGGCCCATGACCTTTGGTCTTGCCTGCTGTGCCATCGAGATGATGGCTTCAGGCGCCAGCCGTTTCGATTTTGATCGCCTGGGCGTGGTTTTTCGCGCCACGCCACGGCAGTCCGATGTCATGATTGTTTCCGGCACGGTTTGCGAGAAGATGGCCCCGGTCCTCAAGCGCCTGTACGACCAGATGCCCGAGCCCAAATGGGTCATCTCCATGGGGATCTGCTCCACGGCCGGTGGTCCGTTCCCCACCTACAGTGTGGTCCAGGGTGTGGACCATCTGGTGCCGGTGGATGTCGCAGTCGCCGGTTGCCCGCCGCGGCCTGAGGCCCTGATGCATGCCGTTCTGCGCCTGCAGGACAAGATCAGCGAGATGACCATCGCGCGCTCCAGCAGTTCGAGCAGTCTGCACCTGAGGGCCTGAGGAAAGTCGGCGTGCCCACGGACGACACCAAGCCACCAGCAGGCACACCTCCCCCGCGGGAGACGCCGCCGCCGGCTCCCAAGCCGCCGGTCAAACCGCCCGATCCGCTCCTGGCGGTCGTTTCGTGCCCTGCCCCGGATCGCCTGCGGGAAGTTCTGCCGGGACGGGTCAGCGAGCCGCATTTTTTTGCCGGCGAGGTCACCCTGACGGTTGCACCGGATCATCTCCTGGAGGTCTGTCAGTTCTTGCGTCATGACCCCGCCTGCAGTTTTGAGTTGCTGGCGGATCTGACGGGAACCGATTTCCCCGACGAAGAGAAACGGTTCCGGGTCGTCTATCACCTGGCCTCCCTGAGGAACGGACAGCGCCTGCGCCTGCGCACCCAGGTGGGCCAGGAGGAGAGCCTTCCCAGCGTCACCCCCGTCTGGCCCGGCGCCAACTGGTTCGAGCGTGAGGCCTTTGATTTGCTGGGCATCCAGTTCGATGGACACCCGCGCCTGGTGCGGATCCTGATGCCCGATGACTGGGTCGGTCATCCCCTGCGCAAGGATTATCCGCTGCCGGGTTATCCCGAACACCATCTGCGCTATCGCACTGCCGACATTACCCGGCGTTCCTACGTGGATATTTCCTGGAAGGCGACAGGGGAGCGTGCCGCCGACATCGTCAAGAAATACAAGGGGAACGTCGGTGCGCCTGAATCGGCCCCCCATGTTCCCATGCCCGTGGACGATACCAATGGCCAAGAAACAGGGAGCTGAAGGTGTTCCGGACCCAGGAGATGGAAATCAACATGGGACCCCAGCACCCGTCCACCCATGGTGTGTTGCGGTTGAAGCTGCGTCTGGATGGTGAGCGCGTCGTGGATAGCTGGCCTGTAATCGGGTATTTGCACCGGGGTATCGAGAAGTTGTCGGAGTCCAAAGAATTCATCAAGATCACTCCCTTCACCGATCGCATGGATTACGTCTGTGCCATGAGCGGCAACCTGGCCTACCTGGGCGCCGTGGAGAAGCTGTGCGGTATCAAAGTACCCGAGAAAGCCGCCTACATCCGGGTCATCATGGTGGAACTCAACCGCATAGCATCCCACCTGCTCTGGCTGGGGACCCACGCTCTGGATATAGGGGCCATGTCCATCTTCCTGTATGGCTTCCGCGAGCGGGAGATGATTCTCGACCTGTTCGAGGCCTATTGCGGTGCGCGCTTGACCTACAATGCTTTCCGTATCAGCGGCGTGCCGGCGGATCTGCCCCCGGGCTGGAAAGAGGAATGCACTGGCTTCCTCAAGCTGTTTCGCCAGCGACATCGTGAATACGAGCAGATCCTCACTGCCAATCGTATCTGGCTGAAACGGACCAAGGATGTGGGCTACATGGATGCTGAGCATTGCCTGGCCCTGTCCGTCACCGGGCCGGTACTGCGGGCCGCCGGCGTGGCCCGCGACCTGCGCAAGGATGAGCCGTACGCCATCTACGATCAACTGGATTTTGACATTCCCGTGGACGACGGTTGCGACACCTATGCCCGGTACATTGTACGCATGGCCGAGATGCTGCAGTCGGTGCACATGGTCGAGCAGTGTCTCGAGAAAATGCCTTCAGAAGGGCCTCTCATGGGGATGAAGGGGCGCAGAATGAAGCCCCGGAAGGATGAGGAGATTTATTTCGCCATCGAGGGGCCGCGGGGTGAGCAGGGCGTATACCTGATCTCCGACGGCACTGACCGGCCCTACCGGTGCAAGTTTCGGAACTCCTCCTTCGCCAACCTGCAGGCCCTGGCGCCCATGGTTCAGGGAGGGTTGGTGGCGGATGTTGTGGCCATCATCGGGACCCTGGATATTGTCCTGGGCGATTCGGATCGCTGAGGAGCGAGTATGGAAACGCAGATGTTCATCACCATACTCATTTCGGTCGTCCAGATTTCTATCGTCCTGAGCCTGGTGGCGTTATCGGTACCTCTCTTGATTCTCATGGAGCGCAAGGTCATCGGTTTCATGCAGTCTCGCATCGGGCCGAAGCGGGTCGGCCCTTCGGGGATGTTGCAGACCATCGCCGACGGTCTCAAACTGCTTCTCAAGGAGGACATCATTCCAGACCGGGCCGACAAATGGGTCTTTCGCCTGGCACCCATGATCGTGCTCGTGCCGGCATTCGTGGCCTTTGCGGTGGTGCCCTTTTCCGGAACCGGTCTCAACGTGTTCGGCCAGCGGATCACCCCCTGGGTCACCGACCTCAATATAGGAATCCTTTTCATCATCGCCATCAGCTCCGTCGGTGTGTTCGGCATCATCCTGGGAGGCTGGGCCTCCAACTCCAAATACCCTCTGCTGGGAGCGCTGCGGTCAGCAGCCCAGATGGTGTCCTACGAAGTTCCTCTGGGCCTGGCGCTGGTAGGGGGCCTCATGTGGGCCGGAACGGCTTCCATGGTGGGGATTGTGGAAGCTCAGCGTGAGGCTCATCTCTGGTTCTTCATTCCCCAGGTTGTCGGGACGGTCATCTATTTTATGGCGGGCGTGGCCGAGACCAATCGCGCGCCGTTCGACCTGGCCGAGGCAGAGACCGAACTGGTCTCAGGCTTCCATACGGAGTACTCGGGGATGCGCTTTGGTCTCTATTTCATCGCCGAATATGCCAATATGCTCATTGTCGCTGCAGTGGCCACGACCATGTTCTTCGGCGGCTGGTTGCGACCCTTTCCCAATGTGAGCTGGCTTGCCTTCCTGGACATTTTCAATTTCATTCTGCCGGGGCAGTGGGGGCCATTCATGTCCGGCCTCATGTGGGTCATTATCAAGGTGTCGTGCTTCATCTTCCTCTACTACTGGATTCGCGCTACCTTTCCCCGCTATCGCTACGACCAGCTCATGAGTATCGGATGGAAATGGCTTTTACCTCTCGCCCTAGCCAATATCATGGGGACCGGTGCCCTTCTCCTCTGGCTGGGCCAGACAGGCTGATACGGATATGAGGCCATGAAACTCACTCGATTCATTCAGAAGCTGATCCTGTGGGAGCTGCTGGTTGGGATGATGGTGGTCATTCGCAACCAGTTTCGTCCCAAGGTGACCGTTCAATACCCCAAAGAGCGGATCCCCTTGCGCCCCAGGTTTCGCGGAGTCCCCCGTCTGCGGTATGACCCGAAGACCATGGAAGAGCTGTGCATTTCCTGTCTCCTGTGCGAGCAGATCTGCCCTGACGATTGTATTGCCATCAAATGGGAGAAGGCGCCCAGCGGAAAAGGCCGTGTGCTCAAGGATTTCATTATCGATTATCAGCGCTGCTGTCTTTGCGGATTGTGTGTCGACCCGTGTCCCACCAAGCCGCTGACAGCCATTTACATGAGCCATGACTATGAGCTAGCCGGCAGCGACCGGCTGGATCTGGTCGCGGGACGAACCGATCTCCATGAGGGGCGGACCGTGACCATCTACGACAAATAGCAGCGGATCGGCAAGGACAATGCAGTAAACCATGCCCTTGATCTTCTACATGCTGGCCCTTGTGGCGGTGGTCTCGGCCCTCATGGTGGTGACGCGGCCCAACGCTGTCCACTCGGCCATGTGGTTGGTGCTCACCTTCTTTGCCGTGGCCGGCCTCTATATCCTGCAAGGCGCAGAGTACATCGCTGCCGTGCAAGTGCTGGTCTATGCCGGTGGCATCATGGTGCTGTTCCTGTTCGTCATCATGCTGGTCAACCTGGAGCAGGTTGATGGGTTTGTGCGCAGCCGCATGCGCCTTTCGGGGGCCGTGGTTCTGGCGGGCCTCATGCTCGTCAGCGTGGGCGCAGCCTTCCGCCTGGCAGGCGTGACGCAGGTGGTGCCGTTGCCGGACGGCGGCCTGCCAGGTTCCCTGGCAGGACCGGGAGAACCTTCCCTGGCCGCCGGCAACCTGGAAGTGGTGGGCACGATACTCCTGACCAGCTATTTGCTGCCGTTTGAACTGGTCTCTGTGGTCCTCCTGGTTGCCGTCGTCGGTGCCATTGTCCTGGCTCGACGGGAGGCCTGAATGGATAGCACCATGCTGGCACCTGTGACCTCCATGCACTACCTGGTGCTGAGCCTGGTCCTTTTCGGCATCGGTGTTGTCGGTGTTCTGACCCGCCGGAATGCCATCATCATCATGATGTCCATCGAATTGATTCTCAATGCCGCCTCCATCAACTTCGTGGCGTTTAACGGGCAGATCATCGCCGCCGGTGGTCAGAACAACCACGTGGGCCAGATCTTCGCTCTTTTTATCATCGCCGTGGCGGCGGCGGAGGCCGCCATCGGCCTCGCCATCATCATCGCTCTCATGCGCACTCGTGATTCCATCAATGTCGACGAGATCGACCTGATGAAGGGATGACACCGAGATGCTGAAACTCATCTGGTTGATTCCCCTGTTGCCCTTTGCCGGTTTCGCGGTCAACGGCTTGCTGGGCAAGCGGTTCCTGTCGCGCCAGGTGGTTGCCGCTATCGCCTGCGGCACGGTACTGGCCGCTTTTCTTCTGAGTATGGGCGCAGTATGGCAACTCAATGATGCCGACACGCTGGCCGCTGCGGCCGCCACCGCGGGTCCGGGTGTGGAGGTGAACCTGGAGCAGCGACGCTACGAAGTGACTCTGTGGCAGTGGCTGTCGGCGGGCGAGGTCCGCGACTCGGCAGGGCAGCCGTTCGATCTGGTGGTGGCCTGGGGATTCCAGCTGGATCCCCTGGCGTCCCTGCTGCTGTTGGTGGTGACGGGAGTCGGTTTCCTGATTCATATCTACAGCCTGGGCTATATGGCCCATGAAGAGGGGTTCTCGCGGTTTTTCTCCTACATGAATCTGTTCATGGGGATGATGCTGGTCCTGGTTCTGGCCTCCAACTTCCTGGTCATGTTCGTGGGTTGGGAGGGCGTGGGCCTGTGCTCGTACCTGCTCATCGGTTTCTTCTACGAGCGGCCGTTCGACCTCAAAAAGGGTTTGACCTGCGCGGATGCCGGCCGCAAGGCATTCCTGGTGAACCGGATAGGAGATTTTGGCTTTCTCCTGGGTGTGCTGTTGATCCTGGTGACGTTCGGCACTCTGGACTTCTCCACGGTGACCGAGATGGCCAGTGCTCAGGCCGGGCTCCTGCCGCCGGCTCTGTTGACCCTCATAGCGGTCCTCCTCTTCGTGGGAGCGACGGGCAAATCGGCCCAGATCCCGCTTCACGTCTGGCTGCCCGATGCCATGGCCGGACCGACTCCGGTTTCGGCACTCATTCATGCCGCCACCATGGTGACCGCTGGTGTCTACATGGTCTGCCGAACATCAGCTCTTTACGTGGCCTCGCCGGAAGCCATGGTCGCGGTGGCCACAATCGGCATGGCCACGGCCGTGGCTGCAGCCATCATGGCCCTGGCCCAGAACGACATCAAGAAAGTCCTGGCCTACTCCACGGTCAGCCAGTTGGGTTACATGTTCGTGGCAGCCGGAGTTGGCGCGTACGGCGCCGCCATGTTCCATCTCATGACCCACGCCTTTTTCAAGGCCCTTCTCTTTCTGGGTGCAGGTGCCGTCATCCACTCCCTCTCGGGGGAGCAGGACATGCGGCGCATGGGGGGAATGCGGCGCATGATGCCGGGAACCTTCGGCGTCATGCTGGTTGCGACCCTGGCCATTGCAGGAATTCCCGGGCTGGCCGGATTTTTCTCCAAAGATGAAATCCTGTGGCGTGCGTTCGGATTTGTCCAGGGTCCCGGCTTCTCGGGCCATCCCGTTCTCTGGGCTCTCGGAGCCCTGGCCGCGGGCCTGACGGCGTTCTACATGTTCCGCCTCATGTTCATGGTCTTCTGGGGTCAGCCACGGATGCCGGATGACGTACGCCGCCATGCCCATGAGGCCCCCCGGGTCATGCTGGTCCCGCTCCTGGTGCTGGCCGTCCTGGCCGTGGTGGGTGGATATGTGGGCGTTCCCGCGGCTCTGGGGGGAGCGAACCGGCTCGAGGCCTATCTGGCGCCCTCCTTTGCCCATCTTGAGCATATGGCGCCGGGAGGGCATGCAGAGACCGCGGTCCATCATGGCGAAGCTCTCACCCTGGAGTACAGCCTCATGGCAGTTTCTGTGGCCATGGCGCTGGCAGGTATCCTCCTGGCATGGCTCTTTTACATCAAGCGGCCCGATCTGCCCGGACGTCTCACCCGGGCCGTGCCGCGGGCCTATACTTTCGTGGCTGAGAAGTTCTATGTGGACGAACTGTACGGGGCCACGGTGGTGGGCGGATTTTTCTTGATGACCCGGCTGTCGAACTGGTTCGATCGCTGGATCGTGGATGGGCTGGTGAACCTGACCCGCCACGTCACCGTCGCCAGCGCACACGCTTCGTATTTCTTCGACCGCTATGTTGTCGATCTGCTGGTGAATGCCACCGGCTGGATCACTCGGGGGTTGTTCCATCTGTTTCGACGCTTCCAGACGGGGCTGGTGCAGACCTACGC
>JAPUKF010000223.1 GCA_027295805.1 Acidobacteriota bacterium
TCTTCCGGGCAACCCCTCAGTGGTTCATCTCCATGGATCATGATCATCTGCGGGAGCGCGCCGTGGCCGCCATCCATGCCACGCGCTGGCGCCCGTCCTACGGTGAGGACCGCATTGCGGCCATGGTCTCCGGCCGTCCCGACTGGTGCATTTCCCGTCAGCGCACCTGGGGAGTCCCCATCCCCATCCTGGCCTGCAGCGCCTGCTCCAGCCAGGATCACCTGGTCTACATCGACCACCCGGACTTCTTCTCCCATGTTGCCGACCTGTTCGCTCGCGCTGGCTCCGACGCCTGGTTCGGCCAGACTGGCCCGGGAGAGCAAACCACGGCCTATCCCGACGAAGCCACCGCCGTGGCATGCCTTCTGCCCGCAGGCATCTCCTGCCCGGATTGCGGCCAGCGCGAGAACCTGGCGCGTCGCTTCGAGATCGTCGATGTCTGGTTTGAGTCCGGCGCAAGCCACGCCGCGGTTCTGGCCCGCGAGGGGCTCTCCTGGCCCGCCGATCTCTATCTGGAAGGCCATGATCAATACCGTGGCTGGTTCCATTCCTCTCTCCTGGTGGCTGTCAACGGCCATGATGACCGCGCACCCTACCGCCGGGTCGTCACCCACGGTTTCACCCTGGACGGCGAGGGCCGCAAGATGAGCAAGTCACGGGGCAACACCGTCAGCCCCATGGATATCGTCGCCGACAAAGGGGCCGATATCCTGCGCCTCTGGGTCTCCATGGTGAATTTCCTGGAGGACATGGCCTTTTCCCAGGAGAGTCTCACGCGCCAGAGCGACGCCTATCGCAAGATTCGCAACACCTTCCGCTACATCCTTGGCAATCTCAACGACTTCGCGCCAGATGAGGACCTGGTGCCTGTGGCGGACATGGATGCGCTGGACCGCCATGTTCTGCATCTGTTCGACGAGCTGCGAACCCGAGTCCTGGAAGCCTATGAAAAAACCGAGCTCCATGTAGTCGCCCACGGCCTTTACCAGTTCTGCGGCGTGACCCTCTCATCGTTCTACCTGGACATCATCAAAGACCGCCTCTACACCCACGCGCCCGCCTCCCCCGCCCGTCGCTCCGCCCAGACAGCCCTGTGGCTCATGGGGAGCGGTCTGTGCCGCCTGGTGGCTCCCATTCTCTCTTTCACCTCAGAGGAAGTCTGGCAACAACTGCCTCGCCTGCCCGGGCAGAAGGACTCGGTCCACCTGGAGACTTTCCCGGAAGCCACCGGAGCCGGCAGCGAAGATGCCTCGCTCTGGAAAGCCGTTCATGCCCTGCGGGACGAGGTCGCCCGAAATCTTGAAGTAGCCCGATCGACCGGGATCATACGCTCGGGTCTGGATGCCAGGGTGACCTTTTCATGGGATGGCGATCTCCCCGGGTTCCGACAGGAATATGGCCTGGAGTGGTCCGACTTCACCGCCCGCATGGGGAACCGGTTGGCCGAACTCTTCATCGTTTCCCAGGTCATTCTCACCAGCGACGGGCAGAGCGAGGGCGAGACGGTGGCTGACGGACCGCTGGTCGGCCTTAGCATCGCGGTGGTTCACCATCCCGGTCTCAAGTGTCCCCGCTGCTGGAACTACGTGACGGAACTCGCCGCTGATTCCCCCTTCCCCGACGTCTGCGGACGCTGCGCGCCGCGTCTGTCCGCGGGGCTGGCGGATGGGGCCTGGGCCGACAGCGCCGGCGGCGAGTGATGGTGCCCGCCGGCAGGCGCCTTTTCCTGGCTCTGGCCATCGCGATCTTCACCCTGGATCAGATCACCAAGGCAGCGGCCACCGCATGGCTGGCTCCGCGGGATGAGGTGACCATCATTCCCGGATTCCTGGATCTGGCCTACGTGCGCAACACGGGCGCGGTCTTCGGCATGTTTCGCTCGCTGGAGGATCCCTGGCGCGGCCTGATCCTGACCCTGGTTCCCCTGCTGGCCCTGGCTCTGGTCATCGCCATGGCCCTGCGCACGCCACCGACACGCCTGCGCGTGCACGGGGCCCTGGGCCTCATTCTCGGTGGCGCCCTGGGAAACCTCCTGGATCGCCTGCGACTGGGCAGTGTTGTTGATTTCATCGAGGTCTATGTCGGGCGCTATCATTGGCCCAACTTCAACGCCGCTGATTCCGCCATCTGCGTCGGGGTCGGTCTTCTGGTCCTTGACATGTGGCGATCCACGGGGGATTCCTGAATCATGTATCCGATCCTGTTCACCATTCCCATCTTCGGCCACACCTTTGAACTCCCGACCTATGGCGTTCTCCTGGCCCTGGCCTTCCTGGGAATCCTCAAGATTTCCGCCGTCCTGGCACGCCGTGACGGCTTCAATTCCCAGGACATGGTCGACCTTTCGTTCATCGTCTTCCTGGCGGGCCTGGTGGGAGCAAAGCTTCTTCTCGTTCTCCTGGACTGGCGCGATTACCTGGCCGAACCGGCCCTGCTCCTGAGCGTCCTGCGCTCGGCGGGAGTCTTTTACGGTGGTCTGCTTGCGGCCATTCCCACCACCATCTGGTTTGCCCGGCGCCGCGGGTTGCCTTTGTGGAAAGTGGCGGATGTCACGGCCATCTGCCTCCCCCTTGGGCTGGCTATCGGCCGCCTGGGTTGTTTTTCCGCCGGCTGTTGCTACGGGAAACCATCGACTCTTCCCTGGGCTGTCACCTTTACCAGTGAGATAGCCCATGCCACGACCCGGGTCCCCCTGGGGATCTCCCTGCACCCCACCCAGCTCTACATGTCATTGAACGGCCTCATCCTGGCCGCAATCCTCTTCGCTCTTCACGGCCGCAAGCAGTTCGATGGGCAGGTCTTCTTCTGGTTCATCATCCTTTATGGAGCCACCCGCAGCTTCTGGGAACTGTTCCGTGGCGATAAGATCCGCGGCTTCCTGATCCAGGATGTCCTGTCCACCTCCCAGACCATCGGCCTCATCTCGGTGATCGCCGGATTCTCCTTTCTGTACTGGCGCAAACGCCGGGCGGCGGCGAGCGCTTCCACCCCATGAACACACCGCGCGAGCGCCTGGAACGCCTGCAGGCAGGCGACCAGGATGCCGGGCGGCGCCTCGACCTCTTCCTGGCCGAACACCTGCCGGACCACTCGCGATCGGAGATCAGCCGCTGGGTCGGTGCCGGCACCGTGACCATCCATGGCAAGCCGGTACGCGCTTCCCGCCGCCTGCGTGCGGGCGAGGAAGTGTGCCTGCGGATCCCGGCGCCTCGTGCGACGGATCTGGAACCGGAGTCGATCCCTCTGGACGTCCTTTTTGAAGATGACCACCTCCTGGTCCTCTCGAAACCACCCGACATGGTGGTCCACCCCGGCGCCGGGGTCAGCACCGGCACTCTGGTGCATGCCTTGCTCGCCCGTGGAGAACGCTGGTCCACCATCGGCGGCGTTCATCGCCCGGGAATCGTGCACCGCCTCGACCGCACCACCTCGGGAGTCATGGTGGTGGCGCGCACCGATGCCGCCCACCGCGCCCTCTCCCTGCAGTTCAGTCAACGAGAAGTCGACAAGCACTACCGGGCCGTGGTGCACGGGTGCCCCCAGGCCGCCCGCGGCCTCATCGACGCACCCATCGGCCGCCACGCCACCCGCCGGGCGCGCATGGCTGTGCGGGACGAGGGCCGGCCGGCCCGAACCCGCTACAGGATCCAGGAGCGCTTCGACGGGTTCTCGCTGCTGGCCATCGAACTGCTGACCGGCCGCACCCACCAGATCCGGGTGCACCTGTCTGAACTGGGACATCCTCTGGTGGGAGACCGCCTCTACGGTGCTCCCCTGGAGGCTCCCCAAACTCCCTCAGGTGCTGCTGTCGACGCCTTCCAGCGGGTGGCGCTGCATGCTGAGATCCTCTCATTTCATCACCCCCTGAGCGGTGAGCCCTTGAGTTTCACCGCACCCCTGCCGGCCGATTTCCAGGCGCTCCTGGCCGCGTTGCGAGCAGCAGGCCCATGACGCAGCAGGCGAGGAATCGGCCTGCCCTCGGATTCATCGGAGCAGGCCGCGCAGGGGGTTCGTTGGCCGTCCTCCTTTCCCATTGCGGCTGGGCTCCGTCTGCCCTCTGGTCCCGCAGCCCTCAGCGTCGGCGCACTGTGGCCCGGCGCATCGGCCGGATCACCGGGCGATCTCCCTCCTGCCGATCCCGACCAGCCGATGTGGCGCGAGAGGCGAGCATCCTCCTGCTGGCAGTCCCCGATGATGCCCTGGCCGGCATGGCGGTGGAGTTGGCCGCGGCATGCCCGCGCATGTCCGGCCGCGTCGTTCTGCACCTTTCTGGCGTGGCCGGACTCACTCCCCTGCTCCCTCTTCGTGAGAGAGGAGCCAGCACCGGCTCCCTGCATCCCCTGGCCGTTCTCAGCAGCAGATTGCCGCAACCCGACCTGCTGCGCGGTGCCGGCTTCGCCGTGGACGGTCAGCCCCGGGCCCGCAGCATGGCCCGCCGCCTGGCACGGGATCTCGGTGGCCGCCCGTTCAGCATTGATGCGCGCCGGCGTCCCCTCTACCACCTGGCCGCCTCCCTGGTCGCCAACGACGTGCTGGCCATATTCCACCTGGCCCACCAGGCCTTGTGCAAGGCAGGGCTCGCGGAGAGAGAGGCACACCAGATTCTGGTCCATCTCCTGCAGGGAACGGCCACGGCTCTGGCTCAAACACCCGCCGAGAAAGCTCTCACCGGCCCGGTCAGCCGCGGCGACGCCGGCACGCTGGCCCGGCACCTGAGCGCTGCACCCGATGCCCGGACGGCCTCCGCCCATCGTCTTCTCAGTCTGGTCCTGGTGGATATGGCACGCGCCGGGGACCGCCTGGGCGAAGCCACCGCCCGACGGCTACGCCGTCTTCTTGCGCCTTCAGCAGGCGTGGGCAAGGACGGGGGCTAGCGCTCGCTGCTTGCCGGCGGCGTCTCCAGGGAACGCCTGAGATCTCGCATGCGCAAGGCCTGGAACGAATCGCCGGCGCTCTCCAGCAGGTCCGCTGAGCGGCCGTAGCGCCGGCGGGCTTCATCCATGTCCCCGCGGATGAGCGCCAGAGCCGCAAGGCCCCCTTCCACCCGGCCCTCTATGGCCATGCTCCCTGACTCCCTGGCCAAGGGCAGAGCCTCCTGCAGTGCCTGCCGCGCGGCACCATACTGCTCCGACTCCAGCAGTGTGGTCCCCTTCTGCTCCAGGGCACGGGCCGCACCTGCATCGTCAGAGGACTCCCTGAAACGCCGGGCGGCCTCATCGAGGCGACGCACGGCTCGTTCCCAGTCCTCGACACGCCCATGCAGGTCGCCGGCCAGGAGAAGCATGGCCGGCAAGCCGTCTTCCATTCCAGCGAGCCGCGCCGCCGACAGCGCCTTTTCAATATCCTCCGCACCCCTGGCCGGATCTCCCACCTGCGCGTGTGCGCGAGCCGCCTCCAGGTAAGCGCTGGAGGCGAGAAGAAGGTCGCGTCCCTTTTCCGCCAGACGGGCGGCGGCTTCATAGTCAGGCGCCGTACCTGCCGTCGGACCGGCTTTATCCCGGATACTGGTGCGGAGCAGGATGGCGCGGGCAGCAAGCAGCGGGAGATCCGCTGAGATGGCGACGTTCCGGGCCTCCGCCAGGGCATCGAGAGCAGGCTGACGGCGGCCAGCGGCCATCAGCGCTTCGGCCAGAAGCAGGAGGCTCCCGACACGGGCCGGCCTGTCACCCACCCGCTGCGAAACGGCAGCGGCGGCACCCAGATCCGTAGCCGCCTCGGCGTGGTCTCCGTGCACAAGCAGCAATTGTCCTCGCGCCAACAAGGCGTCCCGGAGGCGAGGCAGCGCACCGGCTTGCCGAAACGCCTCCGCCGCCTTCTCGAAGTTGAGGGCCGCCATGACAGGGCGGTGGGCCTTCTCCAGAAAATCGCCCAGCGCTCCGTGCAACATGCCGACGCAACGATCATCCTCCAGCCGCTGACAGGCAGGAACGGCCTTTTCCAGGGCACGGAGGGGAGGTTTGTCCTCCTCATGAGCGCCGGCCAGCAGGATATTGATGCGCCGCCGCTCCAGGAAGTCTTCATGGGTCCAGGAGCGCATGCGCCGCAGTCGCTGGGCCAGAGTCGTATCCCCGGTCTCCTCCATGTAGATGCCTGCCAGTAATCCCGACACCACAAAGCGGTTATAACCGCCGAGACTCCGGCCTTCGTCCTCCGCCGGCATCTGGGCCAGAGCCAGATCCGCCAGGCGATTGATTACCTGGCGAAAACCCCATGGATCCAGACGTACCAGACGTATCAGTTCCGCCTCGTTTTCATCGGTGACCGCCCTGCGGACCAGGCGAAAGAAATTGTCAGCGCCGCTCTGGGCGAACGGCACCATCCCCGGGACAAGAGTTGCCAGCAGCACGACAGCTACCAGGGACTTTTCCGCCAGCCGGACCATCTCTCTAGTCTATCCCCTGTCGGGAATCAGACCAGGCTGACCATGCGCGGCTCACTCAGACGCTGTTCCGACCCGCGACGCTTGCGCAGCAGCATCTCGCGGGTGCCGTCCTTGAGCAGGACCGTGTGGCCCATCTCATAATCACCGAAAAGGTGGGCAATATCTCTGTTGGGGAGATGGTGGGGGATGAAGTCCGGCCCATCCACCATTTCCGCGCGCACATTCCTGTCATCCAGGATTCGGAACCGCCGCGGCCGGCGGGGCGCCGTGTCGCGTGCGGACCCGAAGAGAGCCAGGAGGAATCCCCCGGAGGCGGTGACCCGATTGACTTCCGCGGCCAGGGCCGCGGCCTCGGGGCCGCTCAGATAATCGAACAGGTCCCAGCAGAGGACGGCCTGGAAAGCGGCTTCTTCGTACTCCAC
>JAPUKF010000224.1 GCA_027295805.1 Acidobacteriota bacterium
TCCTGAACTTCCGGGAAAACCTGCCAGGAAGCAGGGTCGGCAAAGCTACGGTAGCAGGCAGCAAAACACCCGGCGCGGTCGCCTGTGAAGTTCAGGGCCACCAGCACCTCTTCCACCAGATCACGCCACCAGCGCCGCGCAGCCTCTTCATCGCGGCCGGCTCGCACCAGACCGCGGTCCCCTCGCTGAAGCCGCAGGCGCCACGCCCGGCGAAAGGCGATATCCACCTCCATGGGCGTCGCCGTCAGGCCGTGGGGACGGCAGGCCCGCGCATAGACCGTGCCGACCGAAGGCCACGGCCGCAACAGAGTCCCCGCCGCATCGAAGTAGACAAACCCGATCATGAGGCCTGCGCTGGCCGGGCGGCGCCGGCGCTGAACTCGACCACAAGTCCCGTCAGAATGAGCGCGGCCCCGGCATAGAAAGGGCCTCCGGGAACCTCTCCCAGCAGAACTGCGGCGTAGGAGGTGGACAGCAGCGGTTCTCCGGCCAGGGCCAGGTTCACCGTCGGGGCCGGGAAAAAGCGCACGGCAAAGTTGAGCAAGCCATGACCCGCCAGGTGGGGGCCGGCCGCCAGGGCAGCGAAAATGGCCCACGTGGTCCCGGGGAAGCCGGTCAGAGGCGTCCCGCCCAGGAAGCAGGCCGCCAGCAGAGTCGCGGCGGCAATCATATTCACCTTCCATAGGTAAACAGGCAGCGGACCGCTTGCCCGCTCCCGGCGTCCCAGAACCAGGTAGATGGCAGCGGCGGCGGCGGCGGCCAGGGCCATGGCATCGCCCCACAGAGCTTCTGTTCCCATCTGGGCATCACCGGCGGTCAGAACTCCACTCCCTGCCAGGGTGAGGGTGATGGCCCAGAGGGTGCGCCGGGACGGTCTCTCCCCCAGCAGGGGACCCGCGACCAGGGCGGCGAAGATGGGCTGGGTACTGACCAGCAGGACGCTGCTGCCGACAGTTGTGCGGAACAGGGAGGAGATCCAGAGGGCAAAGTGAAGCCCCAGAAGAATGCCGGCCACCATGGTCGGGCCCTGCCGGCTCAGGACCGGCCGTCCTCTGGAGAGCCACCATGCCAGCGGGCTCAGGAGGACCGTTGCCAGAGTGAGGCGCCAGAAAGCGATGGCCAGGGGTGGGGCCGCGGCCGCCCGAATGAGGATGGCGGCCCACGAGACCGCAATGACAGCAACGGCCAGCGCCAGCCGAGCCCGGCCGCGTCCCGTTGTGGACGGCAGGTGGATCTTGCTTCTCCTCGGCGACCGTCTCAGGCGAGATAGAGGATCACCGCCACCGCGGCCACCCATAACACCACATCTATCAGGAGCGGGCGATCGGTGAACAGAATCCGGGTCGGATTGCCACCCTCCTTGCGGTGATGGATGAGATAAAGGTAGCGGAAGATCCCGTACAGAACGAACGGCACGGTCCATGGCATGGCCCGGGTATGAAGACGGCCGGCGACTTCCGACGAGAGCGCATAGAGGCTGTAGCCGACCACGGTGGCGGCCAGAACCACGGTGATCAGCTGGTCCAGAAAAGCGATGGAGTAGTCCTCCAGGCTCGCCCGATGGCCGGCGGCTTCCGCCTCCAGCAGAGTCAGTTCCTGGCGCCGCTTGCCGGCGACCATGAACAGGGCCAGGAGGAGCGTGCAGAGGACCAGCCAGTTCGAGAATGACACGGGGATGGCCTCGGCGCCGGCCACGGCGCGCAGCACAAACCCGCCCGCCACGGCCAGAATATCCAGGATGACGATATTCTTGAGTCCAAAACTGTAAGCCAGGTTGAGAGCAAGGTATCCGGCGGCACACCAGGAGAATCCCGGAGGCAGAAGCAGAGAGGCCGCGAGCCCACCCGCTCCGAGAAGGGAAGCCGCGATCCAGGCGGTCAGGGGAGCCAGGCGCCCAGCGGCCAGAGGCCGCTGGCGTTTGGCGGGATGGAGACGGTCCTTCTCGATATCCCGGAGGTCATTGAGCAGGTAGACACATCCCGACAGACTGCAGAAGATCGCCAGAGCGAGGAGGCCCCGCAGCACCGCCTCCTGATCCAGAAGGCGCTGGCCGAAGAGGAGGGCCGCCAGCACCACCAGGTTCTTGACCCATTGCTCGGGACGCAGAGCCTGCAGCAGGGCCAGGCCGGGCGGTCCACCGGGAGCAGAGGGGGAGAATGAACTGTTCATGAGGGGGGGGTTCTTTGACACGGCAAAACTCTGGGTGCCCGGGGAGGGGCTGGTGTAAGATACCGGCTCCTCCTCGTGCTTTCCACCTCCAAGCGATGCCGGATTGCCGTGATCATACCGGCTCTGGATGAAGAAGAGTCCCTGCCCCTGGTCCTGGCGGCGCTCCCGGCCTCTCCCCCCCACCAGGTGGTGGTGGTGGATAACGGCTCCCGGGACAGAACAGCGGCTGTTGCCGGCGCTGCCGGCGCCAGGGTGGTCCACGAACCACGCAGAGGTTACGGCCGCGCCTGCCAGGCCGGACTCCGGCAGCTTGCCGCAGCACCGCCCGACATCGTCGTTTTCCTGGATGCCGACTTCAGCGATGATCCCGCGGATCTGCCTCGTCTGCTGGAACCCCTGCTGGCGGGTGACGCCGATCTGGTCATCGGCAGCCGGGTGCTGGGGGAATGCCAGAAGGGCGCTCTCCCCCCGCATGTCCGCTGGGGGAATCGGCTGGCCATCATCCTCATCAATCTGCTGTATGGTGCCTGCTTCACCGACCTTGGGCCGTTCCGGGCCCTGTCCTGGTCGGCGTGTGAGCAGCTCAGGCTGGGGGACCCTAATTACGGTTGGAACGTGGAGATGCAGGTCAAGGCCGCCAGAGACGGACTGCGGACCGTGGAGGTCCCCGTCTCCTATCGGCGTCGGGTGGGGCGCTCGAAAATCTCCGGGACGATCCGGGGCACAGTGGGGGCCGGAACGAAGATCCTGGCTTCGGTGCTCCGCTACGGATGGAAGCGCTGAGCACGCGCCAGACTGGCACGAATCGGAACATGCACCGTGCCATTACGTCACACCATGAGCCTGACATTCCCTGCGAAGACGGCTTCGGGGATTTACATCCCCCGGTCCACCCAGAATATCCTCTTTGAATTCATGGGCTTAAAAAATATTGATCCGAGGGGGGCGTATTCCGAGAGAGGTTGGCACGGCAGTTGCTTTAAGGGAGGGTGGTTCAAACCTCCTCCTTGCCGAACCAGCCGGCCCCTCCGATATGGGATCTTCCCCCCCTGGTCGGAGGGGCCACATTTTTATCAGGCACTGTTTCCGCCACCATCTTCTTTCTTTCTCTGGTGGACGGTTTTGAGGGAAATCACCTCGAAGTTCCGCAGTCCGGCCGGAGTGCGGATCTTGACCGCATCCCCTTCCTCACGCCCGATGAGCCCCTGGCCGATGGGAGATGCAATGGAGAGCCGCCCGTTGGCGGGATCGGCTCCCTCGGACACGACCAGTTCAAAGGTTTGTTCCTCATCGTTTTCCAGGTCCAGGACGGTGAGCAGGGACCCCAGGTGAGCTGTTTCCAGAGGCAGGCTGTCCAGTCTGATACGACTCAGTTCTTCCAGGCGCTGGCGAACCTGGTCGATGCGCCCCCGCACCAGGGTCTGGCGTTCGAGAGCGGCCTTGTACTCGGCATTCTCCCGCAGGTCACCCAGCTCCCGCGCGGTCTGGATCTCTTTGGGCAGCTCGTGGATGAACTCACGTTCCAGTTGCTTCAGTTCCATTTCCAGTTTGTTGCGGATCTCCTGCACGTCTATGCCTCTCCGCCTGTGGGCGGTTCTCGCACCGGACCATAGCCGTTTCTCAGAGCCGTCCCGGCTACCGATGCCACAACAAAAGGGAGGGGGGGTCGCCTGCTGGCGACCCCCCCCCGTTGGCCTTCATCAGTGGGAGGCTGGATGAAGAGATGATTCCGCTGGGATAACAAGGCAAATATAGGTCCCTGCCCCCGCGAGTCAAGCTCAGTTCAACTCGACGTCCAGCCTGCCTTTACGCAGGATACCAGGGAGTTCACCTGTTTCAGGTGTCAGATGCAAGTCCACCGCGACCGGAACCCTGCTGACAAGATCCTGTGGCTCTGGACTGTCCAGAAGCGGCAGGA
>JAPUKF010000225.1 GCA_027295805.1 Acidobacteriota bacterium
CAGGGTCGCCAGCGCACCTTCGCCATCCGCTGCCGTGACCACGGCGTATCCACCCGATTCGAGGCGGGTCTCCAGAAGTTCCCTGATCTGGGAGTCATCGTCAACCACCAGAATGGTCTTTTTTGCCACGTCTCGGTCCTCATTCGGCCCCGGTTTCAGCGGGACGGCGCGTCTTCCTTGCCTGATTCTATCTGCAGGTGGATGGCTTTCAATTCCTCCAGTTGTAACTCCAGGGATTCCACCTGGGTGCGGAGAACTGTCTCGGCGTCAGACTGCCGTCTCTCCCGGTCCCGGCTGGCACCTAGCTGGGCCCGGCTGCGCGCCAGTTCTCCGCGCTCTCTCTCCAGGGCCACCAGCAGGTCGAGTGCCAGAGCGATGCCACCGGCGTTCCCCCCCCCCGGGTCGGCTTGCCCGGCGGCCTGCAGGTAGGCCTTCGCCATGCGCCCGCCCCGCTCCCCCCCCTGGTGCAGGACCAGCAGGGCACGCAGCACCAGCGCCCGCGAGCGTGCCTCGGGGCCAACGGCTGGACCTGAGCGCAGAAACTCTTCCAGGAGCGCATCTCCCCCCGCTTCCAGCCCGACCGAAACGACCATGGCGGACCGGGTCAGCAGGCCATGGCGAGGTACCTCGGCCGGCTCCTGAGGCGGCCTGGACTCCACGATCACCGGTGGTGGGGGCGGCACCGGCTCTTGCGCCGGCTGCCGCCTGAATACGGCACAGCCCGACGCCAGCATGGCGGTGACCATCACCATGGCGATCCAGTGCGTGCGCTGGCACATCATGCCCTCTATCCTGCCAGTGCCTGATCGTCGGCTTGACGGCGCGCCGCCGGGAATTGCACCCGGAAGGTGGTGCCACGTCCCATGGTGGATTCCACCGTGACACGTCCTGAGTGCGCCTCCACAAGGTTACGGACGATGGCCAACCCGAGACCTGCACCCCGCACCTTGCCCCGGGAGTCGCTGGGCGCCTGGTAGAACTTCTCGAAGATGTGGCGGAGGTCGCGGGCGGCGATACCAACACCGCTGTCGCTGACCTCCAGGAAGACACCCAGATCATCCTCCCACGGCAGCACCCCGGTACGCACCTCGATGCGGCCCTCCCGGGGAGTGAATTTGATGGCGTTATCCAGGAGGTTGTTCACCACCTGGGCCAGGCGGAAGCGATCCCCTTCGAGAAGAGGCAGGTCCTGCTCCAGTTCGCAATGGAGGTTGACTCCGGCTTCCTGGCAGCGGGCTTCGGCGAGAGAAGCCTGCTCCTGGACGACATCGGTCAGGGAGAGGGGTTCCCGGACCAGTTGAATGCGCCCCCCCTCGAACTGGCAGAGGTCAAGAATACCCTGCACGTAGCGTCCCAGGCGGTCGAGACTCTCACTGGCAATGGTCAAAAGGCGCTTCTGGCGGACCGTCAGATCCCCACCCACGCCTTCTGAAAGCATCTCCACCGCCTCTTTCATGGATGTCAGGGGCGTCTTCAAATCGTGACTCACCATGGACACGAACCCGCCCTTGAGCTCATCCAGCTCCTGCAACCTGGCAGCCATCTCGTTGAATGCCAGAGCCAGATCTCCCAGTTCGTCGCGACTGTGGACCGGGATGCGAGAATCGAACTCACCCCGGGAGAGGGCTTCCGTGGCAGCGCGCATGTCCCGCACTGGCCGATGAATACTTCGGGTCAGACCATAAGCGGCCAGGAGGCCCACCACCAGCGCCACACCGCAGAACACCAGGGCCAGGACCGCCGCACGGTCGGCCCGCCTGCCCAGAGCGTTGATTTCCCGGGTCATGGCCGCCTGACGCTGCAGATGATCCTTGGTTTTATCGTGCATGTCCTGGCGGAGTTCGGCGGCGCGAGCGCCGGATCTCTGGTAGGCCAGTTCCTCGTCGCGCAGAAAAGCCAGTTCCTGCTGCCCCACCCTCAACTGGTATTCATCAAGGCGCCTGCGCAGGGTGTCCACCAGGCCGGCCAGATCCGCCCGCGGCCCCGATTGCAGGGCCAGTTCATCGATGGTGCTAGCGATACGCACAAGGCTGAGATAGAACGAATCCTGCAGCCTGGCCAGCTCCTCTCCACCGCTTTTCTTTTCGCCGAAATAATAAGTCCGGCTGCGGCCCATGTCACGCAGTTCAGCCACCAGCTGCTCCAGATTGGTCCCCAGATGGTATTCCGCCTGCAGGCGCTCAGCCCGATTGCTGGCATCAACCATCTGCCACCAGGTGAAAAGACTCACACCGAAGATCAGCAGAATGATGACACCCTGGGTCAATACAATTTTGCGCGCCAGGGGACGCATGACACCTCTCAGGTAGCAATCGGTCCGGTCAACGCCGAAAAGCCGTGGCAGGCGTGGGGCCCGCCAGCCACGGCGAGAATAACCGATCCTCCGCCGCCGGCAAAGAGTATAGATGCGGTTCACGCCCCGCGGCTTGAATCGGGCGGGCAGCGTCCGCTAGGCTCACCGCGCCATGAAGGAGATCACCCACGCCGATGTCCGCCGGATTGCCCATCTTGCCCGCTTGCGGCTGGATGAAAGCCAGGTGGCGGAGATTTCCGCTCAACTGGCCCGCATTCTTGAGGCTTTTTCGGCCCTGCAGGCCGCCGAACTGGAGCCAGCCGATCCCTCCCCCGACACGACCGCCGCCGAGGAGCGGCGACCGGATGTGGTGGGCGCATCCCTACCCCGGGATCGTGCCCTGGCGGCGGCCCCCGACGTGGAGGATGGCCATATCCGCATCCCCAGGGTCCTGGGCTGAACGGTGACGGATCTCACCAGCCTCTCCCTCACGGCCATGCGCACCGGGCTTGATGCCGGCGAATTTTCGGCCAGGGACTTGACCAGCGCCCACCTGGAACGGATCGCCGCCCGGGAAGATGACCTCCATGCTTTTCTCCACCTGGATAGCGAGAGGGCCATGGCCACGGCGGGACGATGTGACGAAACCCGTGTTCCAGGCGGTAGCGCGCCGTTGAGTGGTCTGCCGCTGGTGCTCAAGGACAACATCTCCACCAGCGACATGCCCACAACCTGCGGTTCCCGGTTTCTTGCCGGTTATATCCCGCCATACAACGCCACGGTGGTCCGGCGACTGCGCCGTCAGGGCGCCGTGATCCTCGGTAAAACCAACATGGATGAATTCGGCATGGGCTCATCCTGCGAGAACTCAGCCTACGGTCCCACCCGCAATCCCCTGGATCTTGCGCGGGTGCCCGGAGGGTCATCGGGTGGCTCGGCGGCAGCGGTGGCCGCCGGTGCAGCCGGTGGTGGTTTCGGCTCGGATACCGGCGGCTCAATCCGCCAGCCCGCGTCCCTCTGCGGGCTGGTCGGCATCAAGCCGACCTGGGGACGCGTCTCCCGCTATGGACTGGTGGCATTCGCCTCATCCCTGGATCAGATCGGCCCTCTGGCCCGCAACGTCGACGACGCGGCGCTGCTCCTGTCCGCCGTCTGGGGACCCGACGAGAAGGACGCCACCTGTCTGAGAACGCCGCCGCCCGACGACCTGGACCACCTGGTCTCCCTGGCGGGCCTGCGACTGGGCGTGCCGCGCCAGGTCACGGATCTGGGCGTGGACCCGGAAGTATCCCAGCGGGTGAATGAGGCCCTGGCGGCCTGCGCCCAGGCAGGTGCTCTGATCACCGAGATCGATCTCCCCCATCTGGATCTGGCCCTACCCGCTTATTACGTGATTGCCACCGCCGAGGCCTCGGCCAATCTGGCCCGGTTCGATGGCGTGCGCTTCGGCGCGCGCGCCACGGCGACCGATCTCACCGCCCTCTATGAAGAATCCCGGGCTGCGGGATTCGGCCCCGAAGTGCGCCGCCGGATCCTGCTGGGCACATTCGGGCTCTCCGCCGGTTATAACGAGGCGATGTACCAGCGGGCCCAGACCGTCCGCAAGATGCTGCGACAGGCGTTTGCCACGGCCTTCGCCCAGGTCGACCTGGTGGTGACCCCCACCTCTCCATCGGTGGCGTTTCCCCTTGGCGAACGCACCTCCGATCCGGTACGCATGTATGCCAGCGACACCTTCACCGTGCCGGTAAGCCTGGCGGGACTCCCGGCCCTTTCCCTGCCCTGCGGCATTGCCGACGGCCTCCCGGTCGGCCTGCAGATCATTGCGGCCCATGGTGCTGATGGCGACCTGATCCGTGCCGGCCGGGCCGTGGAGGCGACCCTTGCGCCCCCGCCCGCGGCAGTCCGCTAGAGAAAGGGAATTGGTCGGTTTGGCTCGCGGACTGGTCTTCATGCTCAGCCTCCTGGCTCTGGGCGCCGGCGACGCGCCCGACACGGGCAGGCAACTCTCCATTCATCCGGCCGTGCGTCTGGTGGTGGATGCCCGCGGCGATCTCCACTTCGAGGTGCGCGCCGCACGCGGTGACGGCTGGTTACACCTGGCCGGACGTTTTGCCCGCTCCCGGGATGACTGGCCGGCTCTCAAGGCGCTCAACGGGCACGGCCAGCCGGTCCACGGCCGCTTCTACAGGGTCCCGTATGCCCTGCTGCGGGATGAGTATCGCGTACTGGGCATTGCTGCCCTCTTCCCCGACGACCTCTTGAACGGGGAGGGCTGGCACCACCATGTGGGCAGCGCCCGCCTGCCCATCGAGGAGGAATCTCTCTTCCGGCTGGCCCTGTGGTTTACGGGCGATGGTGAGAACTTCCGAGACCTGCTGGCGGCCAACGATCTCCAGGACCCATCCCTGCAGGCGGGCCAGGAAATCCTGATCCCCACCGCCCTTCTGGCCTCCCCTTTCCGCCCGGCCGCCGGGGCGGGCACCGGGGCGCTGGAATACGGGCGGGATGAAGAGGGCGAATATGCCGGCTACCGCCTCCGCCGGGGCGAAGCTCTCTACTCCGCGGTGGTGGCCCGTTTCACCGGCCGGGTGGACCCGGACGACATGGAAGAGATGGTCGAACATATTGCCCGGCGATCCGGGATCAAGGACGTCACCGATATCCCCGCCGGATTCATGGTCAAGATCCCCGTCGAGGATCTGGCCGAGGAATTTCTACCGCCCACGGACCCGCGCCGTGTCCGCCTCGAGATGGATCAACTCCTGGCCTCCCGCTACCAGACCAGCATCCGCAGCCAGGACCTGGCGGGTATCACCGTGATCCTGGATCCCGGCCATGGCGGGAAAGACATCGGCACCCGCGCCAATGGAGTCTGGGAAGACGACACGGTGTACGACATCGCCCTGCGGCTGCGGCAAAAGCTCGCCCAGCGTACGTCAGCCCGGGTGGTCATGACCGTGGAGGACCGTAGTCAGAAGGATCGTCCCCACGACGGCACTTTCACCCGCATCGACCGGGACGAAGATATCCTGTCTCACCCTCGCCACCATGCCACCGATTCAGCATCGGTGGCGGTGGGCGTCAACCTGCGCGCTTTCCTGGCCAACTCGGTCTACCGCGACCAGCGCAAAGCGGGCCGGGATGACGAGGAGATCATCTTCATCTCCATTCACGCTGACGCCCTTCATCCCGCTGTGCGCGGCGCCATGGTTTATGTCCCCGGTGAACGCTTTCGGCGCGGCCGCTATGGTGCATCCGGCAAGGCCTATCGGCGATACAGGGAAGTCCGTGAGAAACAGTACGTCTCGTTCTCCCGCTCGGAGCGCCTGCGCTCCGAGGGCCTGTCACGGAAGTTCGCCGAAAACATTCTTGAAGCTTTCAGGGACAAAGATCTCGCCATCCACGCCGATAAGCCGATCCGCGACCACGTCGTGCGCAGAGGGCGTTCCTGGGTCCCGGCCGTGATCCGGGGCAACCAGGTGCCCACCAAGGTCCTCCTGGAGGTTGCCAACATCGGCAACGCGAAGGACGCGCGGTTGCTCAAGTCCTATGAGCATCGTGATCAGGTCGCAGAAGCGCTGCTGGCCGCCCTTCTGTCCTATTACCGCGGCCGCTGAGCGGGACCTCTCCTTGACGGATCGCGTCTCCGTCTGAAACAATGGCCGCATCCGTTTCAGGAGGATTCCCTTGAATATCCTGGTCATCGGCGGGGGTGGACGGGAGCACGCTCTCGTGCGCTCCATCCGCCGCAGTTCCATTGTGAAACGCGTCTGGTGCACGCCGGGAAACGCCGGCATTGCCCGGGACGCCGACTGCCCGACCCTGGATGTCGAGGACCAGGCCACGTTCCTGCGCTGGATCCGGCGCAACAAGATCGACCTGACCGTCATCGGCCCCGAGAAACCGCTGACCATGGGTCTCTCCGACAAGATGGAACAGGAAGGATACCGGGTCTTCGGGCCCTCCATGGCGGCGGCCGAGATCGAATCCTCCAAGGTCTTTGCCAAAGAGTTCATGGCCCGCCACGAGATTCCCACCGCCGACTTTCAGGTTTTTGAATCGGCCCGCGCGGCCAAGGATCATCTGCGCCACCAGGATGATCGTCCCATGGTGGTCAAGGCCGACGGCCTGGCCGCCGGCAAGGGAGTCATCGTTTGCGCCGGCCGCGAGGAAGCCCTGGACGCGGTCAATGAGATCATGGAAAAGGGTGCCTTCGGGGAAGCGGGCCGCAAGATTGTCATCGAAGATCGCCTGGCAGGACCCGAGCTGTCCATCTTTGCTCTCACCGACGGTTATGACATGAAACTGCTGCCCACCTGCCGGGACTACAAGAGGGCCGGGGAGGGTGGCGTGGGTCCCAACACCGGCGGCATGGGCGCCTACGCACCGGTGGACAATGTCGGTGAGGAGATCCTGCGTGAGGTGGAACACCGCATTCTCCAGCCAACCCTGCGGGGATTGGCCACCGAAGGCCGCCCTTACAGGGGCGTCCTTTACGCCGGCATCATGATGACCGAGCAGGGACCCATGGTCCTGGAATTCAACGCCCGCTTCGGCGATCCGGAAGCCCAGATCATTCTCCCGCTCCTGTCCGGCAGCCTTCTGGAGGAAATGGCCTCCATCGCCGAAGGCAGCCTGACCAGCGGTGAGCTGGACTGGCACGACGGCTGCTCGGTGGGTGTGGTGGCATGTTCGGAAGGCTATCCCGGCACCCCGGTGGTGGACCGCAAGATCAAGGGCATTGACAAGGCGGAGGCCCTTGAAGGCGTGCAGGTGTTCCACGCCGCGACCCGCAAGGCGCCCCGGCGCACCGTTCTGACCTCAGGAGGGCGCGTCCTGACGGTGGTCGCCCAGGGAACCGACAAGGAGAATGCCCGCGCCCGCGCCTATGAAGCGATGGGCCTCATTGAATTCGAAGGGATGTATTACCGCCAGGATATCGCCGGGGAAAACCAGCAAGTCGTCGCCTCCGAAGCCTGAACCCATCAGGCCCGATGTCTGAGCCCCACTTTTCACCGGGAGGACAGGCCATGTCGCCAGCAGCCGCTAACGATCACTCACGGGTGATGGTCCTCATGGGTTCGGACTCTGACCTGCCGGTCATGCGCGGGGCCATCGAAGTCCTGGGGCAATTCGATGTACCGGTCCGCACTGAAGTGACGTCGGCCCACCGCACACCGGATCGAACCCGTGAAATTGTGAATTCTTCACGCGCACAGGTGTTCATCGTGGGTGCCGGTGGAGCGGCGCACCTGGCAGGCACCGTGGCCGCCCTGACCACCCGACCGGTCCTCGGGGTCCCTCTGGCGGCAACCTCTCTCGGCGGCCTCGACGCTCTCCTGGCGACTGTGCAGATGCCGGCCGGCATTCCCGTGCCCACTCTTGCCATCGGTGAGGCCGGCGCCCGCAATGCCGCCCTTGCCGCCATCGCCATCCTGGCTCTCAGCGACGACGACCTGGACCGCCGCCTCACCGCCTACCGCCGGGAGATGGCTGCCCGAGTGGAAGCCCGTGCCGAGAAGGTCCGCCAGGCGCTGGAGAGCGGCACACCCTGACCCGGGCTCCTATGGCCACAATCCGCCGCTATTACGTCGAAACACTGGGCTGCAAGCTGAACCGGGCCGACAGCGAACGCCTGGAACGGGAACTGGCCGGCCGGGGTATGAAGCCGGCCCGGCACCCCGAAGACGCCGATCTTCTGGTGGTCAACACCTGCACCGTCACCGGACGCGCCGACGCCGACGGCCGCCAGACCCTGCGCCGCCTGGCACGATGCCGCCCTGGTGCCCGCCTGGTGGCCATGGGATGCTACGCAAGCCGTGACCCGGTTGCTCTGGCAGCCCTTGACGGCGTGGATCTGGTGGCGCGGGGTGCCGACCCGGCACCGGTCGTGGCCGAAGCTCTTCGTTCCTTTCCCGGCGAGATCTCCGTGGCCCTGGAGAACTATCACGCGGCGCCGGTGGGCGGCGGTCGCACCCGGGCTCTTCTCAAAGTGCAGGACGGCTGCGATCTCACCTGCTCCTACTGCATCATCCCCACCGTCCGTGGCCGCTCACGCAGCATCCCGTCCTCCCAGCTGGAGGCCTCACTGGTCCGCCTGGTGGCGGCAGGCTTCGCCGAGATCGTCCTGACCGGCGTCAACACCGGTGATTATGGACGCGATCTTCCCGGCAACGAGAATCTCCTGACTCTTCTCCGCCGCCTCACGGCCATCCCCGGCCTGGGCCGGCTGCGCCTCAACTCCCTGGAGCCACGCACCATCCACGAGGATCTTCTGGCCTTTCTTGCGGAGAGCGCGAAGATGGCTCCCCATCTCCAGGTGCCCTTGCAGAGCGGCTCGGACCGTATCCTGAAGCTCATGCGACGCAATTATCGTCGTGATTTCTATGTGGCTGTCCTAGAGCGCCTGGCCCGGCGCATTCCCGACATCGGCCTGGGCGCCGACATCATCGTCGGCTTCCCCGGGGAAACCGACGATGACTTTGCCGCCACCGAGACTGTGGTGAGGGAGTCTCCCCTGGCCTACCTGCATGTGTTCTCGTATTCCGCCCGGCCCGGCACCGACGCCGCCGC
>JAPUKF010000226.1 GCA_027295805.1 Acidobacteriota bacterium
GCGCTTCCTCCGTCACAGGAGCACAGGTCCCAGCGGTGGGCGAAGCGATCCACGGTGGTGAGAGGGCTCTCGGAATTCCGCCAGGCATTCACCCCGACGGTGGATGCCAGCAGCAGGGTGGCTGCACAGCAGAAGGTGCCCGCGAAAAACAGTCCTTTGGTCAACATTGCTCATCCTCCAATCTGGAGTACCGGACATGGGTGGTACTCCACGCTGGAGAAGGTAACAGGAGGGGAGACAGATGGCATGTGCCAGTTGTCATGAAATGAAACCATGACTTTCGGCACAGTCCCGTGGGGGCAGTCGCAGGTATAATGATGAGCATGTCCGGTTTCGTCGCCAACTGGCTCAGCATGCCGCGCCTTTTATGGGTCCTTTTCTGGACTCTCATGGCTGTGAGTGTCCTCGTCGATTTTTCGCAGCGCCCCCAACTCCTGGCGCAGCCTCCTACCTGGGCCTGGCTGGGCCTTTTCCTGCTGTTCGCCATATCCTCGCCGGTGGTCTGCAAGAGCAGCATGGAGGAGGACCAGCGGCGCAAGGCCCTTCTCATCACCGGAGCGCAATCTCTGATGGTCCTGGCCATGATTGCCCTGCAGCCCACGGGGCTTTCCTTTGCGCTGCTGCATCTGGTCGCTTTTCAGCTTGGTTTTATCCTGTCGCCCGGCAGGGCGGTGGTCTGGATCGGAGCCCAGGTGGGCGTGGCTCTCTGGTTGATCTCGGCGGGCCGGACGCCTCTCCAGTTGCTGTCCACCGCCTCGACCCTGCTGGCCTTTCAGTGTCTCACCCTGGGTCTGGCCCGCTTTTCCGGCGGCGAGTTCCGGGCGCGTCGGGATCTCGTCAAGGCCCATGGCGAACTGCTGCTGTCCCGGGAGTTGCTGGCCCGGGCCAGCCGCCTGGCGGAGCGCCAGCGCATCTCCCGGGAACTGCACGATCTCCTCGGCCATGACCTCACCGCCATGAACCTGGATCTGGAAGTCGCCAGGCACCTGACCCAGGGGAAGGCCCAGGAGCATGTCCGGCGTGCCCAGGAGATGAACCGGAAACTTCTGGGTGATGTGCGGGAGGTGGTCAGCACTCTGCGCGGTGATGAGATCATCGACCTGCGCCGGACCATGGAACGGTTCTGTACCACCATCACCCGGCCGACGATCCACCTGGCCTTCCCGCCGGACCTGGATATGGATGACCCCCTGCGGGCTCAGACCATGCTGCGCTGCGCTCAGGAGATCATCACCAACAGCATCCGCCACGCCGACGCCGCCAATCTCTGGCTGGAGTTCACCCGTGATGGCGATCATGTCGCCCTCAAGGCCCATGATGACGGATGCGGTACCAGCCGTGTTCACGCCGGCAGCGGCCTGACGGGGATGCGGGACCGCCTGCGGGAACTGGGGGGGAGCGTTCGCTTCACCTCGCGACCACTGCATGGCTTCCAGGTCGATATTCACCTGCCTCTCCTGGAGTCAACCTCATGATCCGGGTCTGCCTTGTGGAGGACCAGACGCTGGTGCGCGAGGGATTGCGCAGCCTTCTGGACCTTATCGACGACATCGAAGTGGTCGCCGAGGCGCGGGATGGCGAGGAGGCCGTGCGTATCATCCCCGAGGTGCGGCCCGACGTGGTGCTCCTGGATATCCGCATGCCGCGCAAGAATGGCCTGGAAGTTCTGGCCGAGCTGAAAGACAAGGGTCTGCCACCGACTCTGGTGCTGACCACCTTCGACGAGGATGGCCTGGTCCTGGATGCTATCCGCGCCGGTGCCCGCGGCTTTCTTCTCAAGGATGTCGCCCTGGAGCAACTCGCCTCGGCCATCCGTGCCCTGGCGGCAGGCAAGACGCTGGTGCAGCCGGCGGTGACGGAACGGATGCTGCGCGGCCTGCACCGGCAGGAGGCGGACAGCCCCAACCTTCAGCTGGCGGAGTCTCTGACGGAAAGGGAGACGGAGATTCTTCGTCTCATGGCAGGCGGCCATACCAACCGGGAGATCGGGGAGGGACTCCATATAGCGGAGGGGACGGTGAAAAATCACATCTCCAACATCCTGGCCAAACTCGGTGTACGGGATCGCACACGAGCCGTCCTCAAGGGCCTGGACCTGGGATTCATCTGAACGCCGGCGGGTGTCTCGGCAGGCCGGTCTCCCGTTGCCGTCGCGCCGGCTCAGGGACCGTCCGCGCCCGGCGTGTCATCGGCGCCCGTTCCTTGTTCAGTCTCTGCCGCAGGAAATCAGGCGGGTTTTGTTTTTCCGGGGACGCCTTCCGCAGGCTGCTCCAGGCTAACGAGAACCTGGCAGGGCTCCGTGTCCGAGTTGTGCCGGCAGACGTCCAGGAAGGAACGCAAAACGCGGCGCACGTGGCGCAACTCACGCAGGCTGTCTTCAACCTGGGCAAGGCGGCTCTCCAGGAGAGTCTGGACCTCGGCGCAGGGCGCGGTCTCGCCATCCCGGTAGGCCAGCAGGGTCCGGATATCGGCCAGGGTCAAGCCGGCCACCTGAGCGGCCCGGATGAAGCGCAGCCGTTCGACGGTGTCGCCGGTGTAGAGCCGATAGTTGGACTCGGTGCGCCGGGGTGGGGTCAGGAGGCGGATGCGTTCGTAGTAACGCACCGTCGAGGTCGCCACCTCGGCGCGTCGAGCCAGATGGCCTATGGTCAGGCCGTTGATGCGGTCCTGGTCGATAGTTTCTCGATCCACGCACGGACCTGGTCCGGCGATTTATAGCCCACCAGCTTGCCCAGAACATCGCCGTTGGGTGTGAGGTAGAACCATGTGGGCACCAGGTGGCTGCCGATTGCATCGCCCACACCGGCATCTTCATGGACCCAGACCTCGTAGGTGGGCGCGTAGGTGGGCATCCAGGAGGCCACATCTTCCACCGAGCCGCTGTTCACCCAGACGCCGATGACGCGCGTGCCGGCGGGGGCATCGCCACTGGCCAGGTCGTTGAGTATGGGGATGGAATCGTGGGAGTGACTGCAGTGGCCGGCCAGGAAGGCCACCACGGCGGGCGCGTCCCGCAGGTCGCCTGTGGAAACCGTCTTGCCGTCCAGATTCAAGGCGGTGAATGCCGGCATGGTGAAATCGGTGAAGAGAGTCCCGTCCTCTTTTTTCTCATCTGCATACATCGCCAGCGTATCGCCGCTGGCGAAGGCGAGGTTGCCGTGGAGAGAGCAGGCTCCGTAGTCGGCGCAGCGTCCAGGAACACACTTGGCGGTGGACGACGAGCCGCCCGTGGCCGACGCCGGGCGGGCGGAGTTCTCGCCGCTGGCGCCGGGGGCGCATTTGGCGGCGGCAGCCTCGGAGGAGGCTGGGCGGGCGCAGGGCTCGCCGTTGGCGCCGGGGGTGCATTTGGCGCTGGCCGGGGCGAGAGCCATGGGGCTGTCTGGGACGAACGCCAGTGAGGCGACCACCGCGATGGCGCCTGCCAGGGAGAGCATCAGAAGCTTGGGTCGCATGGTTCTCCTTTCATTGCAGGGACTCGCCAAATAATTTAGAGCTTGAACCGTCCTTCAATGTCAAGGATACTCCACCGGATATTATTCCTACCCGAAAAAATGGACTGAAATCCCTTGAATGTGCCTCCCTCATGGTTGGGAAGAGGAACCGGAAGGCGAGTAGTAGGGGGTGTGGACGCCCGGGCGGGGGCATCCTATCCTT
>JAPUKF010000227.1 GCA_027295805.1 Acidobacteriota bacterium
GGATTCCGACGCCGCCGCCCGCGTTACGGCCGATCTCCTGGACCGCCAAGCGCATGAGCACGGCCTGGCGCTGGACATGACGGCCGTCACCACGGCAGAGATCGGTGCAGCGGTGCATCCGCTCGTCCGAGAAGACATGACGGCACAGTGGAGTGACACGGTTTACGGTTCCAATTCCTGGGTGGCCGCCGCTTCACGTACGGCCGGCGGCGCGCCGCTGCTGGCCAACGACACCCATCTTCCCCTGGACACGCCGGCGCCGTTCTACATCGTTGATCTCCACTGGCCGCAGGTCCGCGTGGCCGGTGTGACGGTGCCGGGATTCCCCGGCGTGACCATCGGCCGCACCGAGAAGATGGCCTGGGGAGTGACAATCCTCACCGCCGATGTGACCGACTATGTGGTGGAGACGGTGCATCCCGAGGACCCTGGACGCTATCTGGCCCTGGATGATGCCGGCGGTGCTGGCCGGCTCTTCACGGAGAGGGTGGAGTTGATCCAGGTGCGCGGCGGCGAGCCGCTGACGGAGATCGTGCGCAGCACGCTGCACGGACCGGTCGTGGACGAGGAGTGGCGCCCGGGCAGGGTGCTGGTCCGGGCCACCTGGCCTGCCGGCCCGGTGGGCGCTCTCACGGCTCTACGCAGGATGGCCCTTGCCGAAAATGGAGGCGCATTCAGGGCGGCGGCGGCAGAACACGATCGGCCGGCGGAGAATCTTGTTTACGCCCATGTGGATGGCACCATCGGCTATGTCGCGGCGGGAGACTTGGTGCGGCGCGCCGGGTACAGCGGCCTGTTGCCGGTGGCGGGACGGGTTCATGGCGAGCTGTTCGCTGGCTGGGACGATCCCGCCGACAGGCCCTGGAGTGAGAATCCCGAACGAGGATTCCTGGTCACCGCCAACAACCGGGTGATGCACGGCCCGCGTGCCAATGGCTGGAACGGTGTCTGGATCCGCGCCGACCGGGCGGCCCAGGCGCGAGCGCTGCTTGCTCCACGCCGGGATCACGACGCGGCTTCGTTCCGTGCCATGCAGGGCGATACCTTCTCACGCAAGGCCGCCCTGGTTCTTGAGCCGCTGGTAGAACTCCGCCGGCAGGGCGCCTGGGAGCCGGACCCTGAGGTCGAGAATGCGGCGCAAGCCTGGGATATCCTGGCCGCCTGGAACCATCGCTACGATCAGGGCGCTGCTCCCGGTCTCTTCGCCCTCTTTCACGATCGCCTGCTGGGTGGTCTGTTCGGGGACGAACTGGGCGACTCACTGTATCGGGCCGCCGACGCCGGTCTCATGAAGCTGCTTGCCCCTCAGAATTTCGAGGATGGCGCGCGTGTCGGCCTGGCTTACGACTGGTGGGATGACAGCCGCACGTCAGACCGTGTCGAGAATATGAAGAGCCAGGTGAACGCAGCCCTGGCGGCCGCCTGGGAAGAAATGGAGCGCCGCGTGCCGGGCGGACCCACGGCCTGGGACTGGCCGGACATGCACCGGGTGCGTTTTGTTCATCCCCTGGGACGGCAACCGCTGCTGGCGCGCTGGTTCAACGGTCCCGATCTGCCGGTGGGGGGAGCCGGCGGCGTTCTTCTGGCCTCGGTGTTCAGGGCATCCCGCTCCTTCGACGTGTTTGCCATCCCGGCCATGCGCATGGTGGCCGACATGGGGAAGGGGGGCGGCCTGCGCATGGTGATTGCCCCCGGGCAGTCGGGAGTGCCGGCCAGCAACCACTTCGCGGATCAGGCGCAGTTGTGGCAGGAACTGGGTGACCTGGAAATCGTCACGCCGGGGCGTCCCGCCGTGACGACCCTCACCCTGCAGCCGGCACCATGACTCGCGCCATGGCCACTGTGGATCTGGATTCCATGCCTGACCCCGGCCATCTTCTTCTGGGACTGGCCGCCATGCGAGACCATGGTGAGCCGGTGGAACCGTTCCTTCTCGGAGGAGATGCCTCCCTGTTCGGCGAAGAAAAAGATCCGTTCCTGCTCATGGGGGCGTGGCCTGAAGACCGGCTGGAACTGGCCCGGGAGAACGGTCCGGATTTTCCCTGGGAAGCCGGTGCCGGCAAGCTTCTTGCGGACGTTGCGAAGTTCGTCGGCTCACAAGATGATGAGGACGTGGCCGCGGACGGGGATCCCTGGTGCCGCCCCTTGACGGTTGGCTGGGTCGGTCACGAATTGCCGGCCACGGTCCTCAGCCGCCATGCCGCCTACGTCATCCTCTGGCCGCAGCGCGGTGTGGCGCGGGCGGTGGCGGTCGCGGACGGTGCGGGCCTCAACGCGGCGCAGGCGCGACTGGCGCGATTGCTTCAGGACATCCGTGAGGCCGAGGCCCGGGGAAGGCGGCTGGCGCCGGACCTGGCAGGCGTGCCGGTGGCAAATCGGGTCCATGTGCCGGTGGGATGTGATCGGCATGGTCGGCGGGTGCAGGCGGTTCTTGACGCCATTGCCGCCGGTGATGTGTATCAGGTCAACCTGGCCCATGGCCTGTCCCTGTGCGGGTTCCCTGCCGAGAACAGCAAGCGCGCGGCGGCCTTTCTTCACCTGTGGCGGGAGAACCCGGTTTCCTATCCGGCCTATGTCCAGCAGAGTGACACGACGATGCTCTCCTTCAGCCCGGAACGCTACCTGGCGCGGCGGGGTGCCCTGCTGGAGAGCAGGCCCATCAAAGGGACACGCCCCCGGGGAGAGACACCACCCGCGGACGCGTGCCTCGCCCGGGAGCTTGCCGCCTCCGCCAAGGATCGGGCCGAGAACATCATGATCGTGGATCTGGTGCGCAACGATCTGGGACGGGTGGCCGAGATCGGTAGTGTCTCGGTGCCGGCCCTCTGCCAGGTGGAATCATTCACTTCCGTCCATCATCTGGTGTCCATCGTGCAGGCGCGCCTCCGCCCCGGCGTCGGCCTGGCTGAAATCCTGGCGGCGGTGCATCCACCCGGGTCCATGACCGGCGCGCCCAAGATGCGCGCCGTCTCCATGCTGGCGGCCCTGGAGGGGGAGCCCCGTGGCGCCTATGCCGGGGGCCTGGCCTGGTTTGCGGGTCCTGCGCGCTTCCATCTGTCCATGGTGATCCGCACGATCCTGGCCGGCAGGGAGGTCGCTTCTTTGCATGTGGGCGGTGGCATTGTGGCCGACTCCGACCCGGAGGACGAATATCGTGAGACGCTCCACAAGGCCGATTCCCTGCTGCGCTTCGTCGGCCAGGGCAGGAAACTTGCAGCTTCTTCATGAGCAGGGTTTTGCTGACCTGGGTTGACGGTGGTGGTGACACGCCGTCCCGCGATCGTGGCCTTCTCTATGGTGAAGGCCTTTTCGAAACCATCCGGGTCGCCGCCGGCAGACCGTTCCGCCTGCGTGCCCATCTCGAGCGGATGGCGCGCTTGGCCCGTGAGCTCGACCTGCCACTGCCGCCGGCTGGCAGGAGAGGGTCGCCGCGGCGCTTGCCGCTCTGGCCGAGCGGTTGCCCGCGGAAGATGGCCGGGCCCGGTTCACCCTCACGACGGGACCCGCTCCCGAACCTGGCGACCCGGCCGCCGCACCGTCCGGTCCGGCGTCTCTGTTCCTTTCGGTGTCACCTCTGGCTGCGGACGCTGCGCCTGCCCAGGCCGTGACGGCCCGGTTTGCCGGTCCGCCGGCGCCCGCGCCAACATCTTCGTGGTGGCGGGCGGTATCCTGCGGACTCCCTCTCCCGCTTCGGGATGTCTGCCGGGAATCACCCGGGCCCTGATTCTGGATGAACTGGCCCCTGCCCTGGGTCTGCGGGCCAATGAGGAGGAAATGCCGGTCACCAGCGCCTTCCGGGAGGCCCATGAGGTATTCCTGAGCAACTCCATTGGCGGTGTCGTGCCGGTTGCCGAGGTCGAGCCCACGGCCTGGCGCCGCACGGCTCATGGAGACGTAACCGCAAGTCTACAAAAGGCTTATGGCGATCTGCTGGCGCGGGAGTGTGGAACGGAGTAAAATTCGTCGGGTCGCCCCCCTGACCATGCGAAACCTTCGTGCCATCTCGATGTGTGTCGGTGCATGCCTGCTCGTACTGGTGCTCGTGACTGTGTTTCCGGCCGGGCCCGCCGTCGCCGCGGACGCCAGCGGAGAGATGTCCGCCTTCGGCATGACCCTGGCTCAGGAAGAGGGGGCTCTGGTGGTGCGCGATCTGGTGCCTGATGGCCCGGCTTACCGCGCCGGCGTCCGTTCCGGGGATACCTTCCTCAGCATTGACGGCGTGTCCCTCAAGGGCGCCACCTTCGAGCAGGTGCAGGCGCGCCTCACGGCCCCGCGCTCGGACGCCGTAACCCTGATCGTCCGCCGGCGGGCCGGAGGGAGCCAGGAACTGCGCCTCAAGCGTCCGGCGCCCAATGCCGCCCTGACCACCGCAGCCACCGCTCTGCGCTCTTCCGGAGCGCTGGATGCGGGGCATGAAGCCCCCATCCCCGGTATTCAATCAACCGGTCGCTCCGAGGTGATCAGCCGGGGCTCCCTGCAAGTCGGTGATGAACTGATCGACTTCACTCTGCCGCGCCTGGGAGGCGGTGAGGTCACTCTCAGTGAATTCTCAGGCAAGCCGATCCTCCTGGATTTCTGGGCCACGTGGTGCGGTCCCTGCCGGGCGGCGGCACCGGGCCTGGCGGCCATCACCGCCAGGTTCGGCGAGGAGATCCAGATCATCGGCGTCAACATGGATACGACGCCCGGGCTGGCCATTCAATATGCCCAGGGAGCCGGTCTCACCTATCCCCACGCCTTCAGTCAGGGCTGGCGGGATCCGGTCATCCGGGAGTACGGCATCCATCGCACCGGCATTCCTTTTAATGTTCTGTTCGATGCCAAGGGCCGGGTCGCGGCCATGGATCTGCACGGACAGCCCCTGGCAGATGCCCTGGAGCTCCTCCTCCGCAGGGAGTGAGTCCTCACCCCATGGCGACCATTCTATTTCTGGATGACGACCTCCTGCCGCAGGTTCTCGGTGATCGCATGAGCGGGGAGAAGATTCCCTATCTCTGTGCCACGCCCAACGGGAATCTGGCGCGCTCCTTGAAACGCAAGGGACTTAACGCCGTCTCCGGCAACCTGCGTTCCACCCGCCTCTATAACCGCGTCGAGTTGAACGGATCCTCCCGCATCGTCATCGATCTCGCGGACAAGGGCTCCACCTATGCCGTGCTGGAGGAGATCAACAAGCGCGTCGGCCAGGTGCCCGTGGTGGTGGCTCTCAAAGAGGGGAGCGGCCTGGATGAAGAGCAGCTTCTCGAGCAGTTCCCCGGGGTCAAGGTGGTGCGCCTGCGTGCGCTCCTGGAGGACGGCCTCAAAGTCGAGATGGAGTACGCGGCCACCCGCCGCCTGGTGCACCGCTACCAGGAAGATTTCCAGAAGGCGGAGCGCGTCTTGATCCTTCTTCATGACGACCCTGACCCCGATTCCATGGCCTCGGCCCTGGCCCTGCGCACCATCCTGGGTCGCAATCGCCAGACCGCCGTCATCGGCACATTCGCGCCGGTCACCCGCCCCGAGAACTTGCGCATGGCCCAGATGCTCGATCTGAGCGTGAAGACCTTGACCCCGGACGACATGGAGCGCTTCCATCGCATCGCAGTCCTCGACATCCAGCCCCATTACTGGGCCGACCGCTTCCCCGAGGTCGATCTGGTCATCGATCATCACCCCCAGGCCAAGGGATACAAGGCCCGCTTCAAGGATCTGCGCCCACGGGTAGGTGCCACATCCACCATTCTGCTGGAACATCTGCTGGCCGCCGGCGTGTCCGTATCAGAGCGCATGGCCACGGCCATGCTGTATGCCATCAAGACGGACACCCTGTTCCTGGAGCGGGGAGTACACCCGGCGGATCTGCGTTCGTTCATGTACCTCTACCAGAGAGCCAACCTGAACGTCATGCGCAAGATCGAAGGCCAGGGTCTCACCATGGAGCGCCTCCAGTTCATCGACCGCGTGCGCCAGCAGCACATCTTCGAGGATGGATTTCTGTATGCCCATCTGGGTGCCATCCCGCGGGATGATCTGGCTCCTGCCCTGGCAGATTTTTTTCTGCAGGTGGATGACGTGAAGTGGTGCGCGATTTCCGGCGAGGTGGGCGGGCAGGTGACCCTTTCATTGCGCAATCTGGGCTACCAGAAGTCGGCTGGCGATGTGGTCAAGGTGGTGTTCGGCGATATCGGCAATGCTGGCGGCCACCGCAGCGCCGCCAAAGCAGTCATCCCCATGGACAAATTCCGCAAGAAATTCGGGGCGCCCTCCCGCAACGGCAAGGTCGCCGCCGCCGTTTACGCCAGGCTCAAGGAAGCCTCCGGCCTGTGAAGCCGCAAGTGCCTGCCTGATGTGAAGGGTACCAGCGCTGAGATCGGTCCCCGCAGGTGCGATCCGTTCATAAGTTGAACTTGCCAAGTGCCTGGCTTCACCGTAGGATTTGGTAGATCAAACGCCATATCCGCTCTGACGCTTCATGAAAATTCAAAATGTCAAATTTCTGAGAGGCTGCTGTATTCTGCTCCTCTGGGCCTCTGCAGTCCATGGGCATGATTCGGACAGCGGTCTTCCTCATGTTTCACTGGATCGGGAGTTCGTAGCGGTCACACCTGATTGCGCATTTCTCGGCGCGCCACTGTGTGAGGACCCCACGTTCGTAACATTCGTTCTCACCTATACGGTCCCCGAACCCGGTATGGATGCGGGAGGCGGGATCGGGGTTTCCCTGGGCAATGTTCTGGATGGCTTGTACCGCCACCGGCGCAGAT
>JAPUKF010000228.1 GCA_027295805.1 Acidobacteriota bacterium
CAGGTCGCGAGAGGGTAACAAGTTTACAAGCGCCGCTTACGGCTACAACACCTGGGAAGGCGCAGTTGTCAGCTGGGGCGGCGAAAGCCACGAGAGGTCTCAGTTTGTCTACGAAGAAGGCACACTGGTCGTTGACGCCTGGGATGCTCAGGGGAAGAACCTTGTCTTCCGGGGCACCTCCACGCAGATTTTCAAGAACACTGCTGAAAAACGCGTGAAGCAGATGGAAAAGGCGCTCATCAACATGGGTAAGAAGTTCAAGAAGCTCCGCGCCGGCAAAAAGCACTGACCTGGAACCCGCGAAGCCTAGCCCATGAGCTTGATCGACCTCTCCAGGGCCCGGAGAACCTGGACGATCCTGCGGCGCACCTGGCCGCAGCTTCTCGTCACCGTGCTCCTGATGCGCGTGCTGGCCATCGTGGCACTGACCCCCATGGTCGGCCTCCTCCTTCAGTTGTTCCTTGCTTCCACCGAGACCGGTGTTCTCATCGACGAGGACATCCTGGTCTTCCTGCTGCATCCCACCGGCGTAGCCGCTCTCCTGGTCATGGGGAGCGTGATCCTCGGGATCCTGTTCGCCGAGCAGGGCGTGCTCATGGTCATCGGCTACGGTGCCATGGAAGATCGCCGCGTCACCTACCTGGACGCCTTCCGCCATGTCCTCAGCAGATGGCGGCGACTGCTGAGCCTCAGCGCTCATTTTCTGCTGCGCATGCTTCTCCTGATCCTCCCGTTCATTCTGGCAACGGTTGCCATCTTCCTGTCTTTCCTGAACCGCTACGACATCAATTTCTACCTGGCCCGCAAGCCGCCGGAGTTCTGGTGGACCGTCGGGCTCACCGCACTGCTGGGCCTGTTCCTTGGCGTTCTCCTGGTGCGTAAGCTCGCAGCCTGGATCCTGGCTCTGCCCATGCTGCTCTTCCAGGGCGTTGCCGGCAAGCAAGCCTTGCGGGCCAGCGCCGAGGCGACCGCCGGATTCCGCTGGCGCATCACTCAGTGGCTCGTCCTCTACCTTCTCCTGGTCGGAGTGCTGTCGACAGTGGTGACCACCACCATCAGCCTGGTGGGGAACGCGGTCGTTCCCCGGGACTCGGGGAACCTGATCCTCATGGCCCTGGGCCTGGGGTCCGTCCTTCTCCTCAGCGTGGCCGGGAACCAGTTCGTCACCATCCTGGCCACTGTCGTCCTCCCTCTCACGGTGGCCAGGTTCTATGAAGCCCTGCCGCCACCGCAGGAGATCGAGGGGCGCCTTCCCGCTCGCGGCACCCTGGGCCCGACCCCCTATCTGGACGTCCCAGGCAAGGCCATGCTGGGAATCGGTCTCGTCGTCTTGAGCGCCACCGGTCTGGGCGCCTTCTACTTCGCGGATTCCGTGGAGGGAATGGATCCGGTCGCCGTCATCGCCCACCGGGGCGCCTCGGCAGCGGCCCCCGAGAACACCATGGCCGCCTTCACCCGGGCCATTGCCGACGGGGCGGACTGGATCGAACTGGACGTGCAGGAAGACGCCGATGGCATCGTGGTTGTGCAGCACGACAAGGATTTCATGAAGTCCGCCGGCAACCCTCTGAAAATCTGGGACGCAACCAGCACGGATCTGCGGGACATCGATGTGGGCAGTTTCTTCGACCCTGCCTTCGCCCAGGAGCGAGTGCCCACGCTGCGCCAGGTCTTGCAGCAGGTCAAGGGCAGGCTGGGTGTTGTGATCGAGCTCAAGTATTACGGCCATGATCACGACCTGGAGGCCAGGGTGATCGACGTGGTGGAGGAGACCGGCATGGAAGGGGACATCCTGGTCATGTCCCTCAAGTACGATGGCATGCGCAAGACCGCCGCCCTGCGTCCGGAGTGGACCTACGGCCTCCTGGCCACGGTAAGCATGGGCAACCCCACTCGCCTGGATGTGGATTTCCTGGCGGTGAACGCCGCCGCTGCCTCAGCCAGCCTGATCCGGGATGCCCACCGGCGAGGCATGAAAGTTTACGTGTGGACCATCAACGACCCGGTGCAGATGTCGGTGCTGATCAGCCGGGGCGCCGATGGCCTGATCACCGACGAACCGGCCCTGGCTCGCCAGGTGATTGCCCTACGGGACGACCTGAGCCCCCTGGGCACGCTGGTCATCTGGCTGGCCGGAGAGACCGGCCTGCTCCAGGGCCTCGACGAGACGTCGCCGGAAGGCGACGCCTGACCCGGCGGGATATCCTGGCGGCGGCGTTGCATCCTGCCGCTCCAGGGGGATAATCTCTGCGGGAATGCTTTCGTAGGCGACGGTGTTTTCAGCGCCTGACCCCAGACAGAAGCGGAAATCCGGCGGCGTGAGCGGCAGGCTAGGGTGGCCGCACATGACGCCGACAACATAAAAGGACGAGATTCATGTCAGATGTGGTGGTCTACAGCAAGGACTGGTGCCCCTATTGTGACCGGGCCAAGGAGCTCCTGGAGCGAAAAGGCGTGGCTTACGAGTTGATCGACATCACCGCCGACCGCGCCCACGAGGATGAGATGATCAAGCGCACCGGCCGCTACACGGTGCCCCAGATCTTCATCGGCGGCACCCATGTGGGCGGCTCCGACGACCTCTACGCTCTCGATCGCCAGGGTGAGCTGGACGCTCTGCTGGCGGCGGCCGGAGCAGTTCCGGGCAACGGCAATGGCGACACGGCTGCCGCCGGCGAGACCGCGGGCTCCGAGACCGACTCCCTGGAGCGGTTGCATAACGTCATCATCATCGGTTCGGGACCGGCCGGCCTCACGGCTGCCATTTATGCCGCCCGCGCCGACCTGAAACCGCTCTGCATCGAGGGCGCCCAGGCCGGGGGCCAGCTCACCATCACCACCGACGTGGACAACTACCCGGGCTTTCCCGAAGGAATCATGGGGCCCGAACTCATGGAACTGTGGCGCAAGCAGGCGGCCCGCTTCGAGACCGGATTCATCACCCAGGATGTCACCAAGGTGGATTTCTCCCAGCGACCTTTCCGCGTCTGGGTCGGTGAGGAGGAATATCAAAGCCGCAGCATCATCATCTCCACCGGCGCCACCGCGCGCAGCATGGGCCTTGCGAGCGAGAAGAAGCTGCTGGGCCATGGGGTTTCCATGTGCGCCACCTGCGATGGGTTCTTCTTCCGGGATCAGGTTGTCTACGTGGTCGGCGGCGGCGATACCGCCATGGAGGAAGCGACCTTTCTCACCCGCTTCGCCTCCAAGGTGATTGTGGTGCATCGCCGCGACAAGCTGCGCGCCTCACGCATCATGCAGGACAAGGCCTTCGCCAACCCCAAGATCGAATTCCTCTGGGATTCGGTGGTGGAAGAGGTTCTGGGCGTTGAACAGAACAAGGTGGGCGGCCTCAAGATCCGCAATCTCAAGACAGACGCCATCAGTGAACACGAGTGCGGCGGCCTGTTCGTGGCCATCGGCCATCTGCCCAACACCGACCTCTTCACCGACATGCTGACCATGGAGAAGGGCTACATCATCACTGACAGCGACTCCAGCCGCACCAGCCTGGAAGGGGTCTTTGCCTGTGGCGACGTGCAGGATACGGTCTACAGGCAGGCGGTGACAGCGGCGGGCTCGGGTTGCATGGCGGCCATGGATGCAGAACGCTGGTTGGAAGCTCAGGAGAGCTGACCGCGTCTTCCCTCGGCCCGGCAGCGGCCATCCGGGCGTCTCAGCCCGGCCAGCGGTCGGCAACCAGATCGTGGAAGGCCGCCAGATAGGCGTCAACCATGACAGCGTGGCTGAACTTCTCTTCCGCCCGCAGGCGGGCAGCCTGCCCCATGCGTGCGGCCAGATCCCGGTCGCGCCATAAATCGAGAGTTGCCCCGGCCAGCCGGTCGTCCGCCCGGGGCGGCACCACGAAGCCGCTGACTCCGTCCTCCACCACTTCCGGCAGTCCACCGGCACTTGAAACCACCGGCGGCAAGCCAGAGGCCATGGCCTCCACGCAGGCAAGACCGAACCCTTCCCGCAGGCTGGGCATCCAGTAGACATCCGCCCCTTGCAACAGGCCGCGCACATCATCGCGCCAGCCTAGGAACTCCACCGCCGGGCCCAGTCCCAGCTCATCGCGGAGCCGCTCCAGATCCGGCCGCGCCGGGCCCTCACCGGCCAGCAGCAGCCTGGCCTCAGGACATGCCCGGCGGATCCGTGCCAGAGCCCGCAGGCTCGTGGCGTGGCCTTTGTGGGGGTACAGATTGCCCACCTGGACGATGACGGGCCCGGGCGCCCGCCCGACCTCGGCGTGGCTCCGCGCCACCGGCGCGAAACGGTCCGTGTCGATACCGTTGTGAATCACCCGGATGCGCGACGGCCGCACTGCGTACATGTCCACGGCTGCGTCACGGACACTGCCAGAGATGGCAATGAAACGGTAACTCCGGCTGCGGGCATGGCGGCGCAGCGCCAGAGTATGGGCCACCATACGGGGCTGCCAGCGCCGCCCCCACCACGGCGGCTCACCATGCAGTCCCAGGATGACCTGCCCGGGGTGGGCCGGCAGGTAGACCACCGCATCGGGGTAGTAACCGACGCCCATGATCAGGTCGGGGCGTTCCCGCAGCACCAGGGCATGCAAACGCCCGATGGCCCGGCGCAGGGCGCGGCGATGCAGCTTCACCCTGCATGAGGACCCACGGTGCCCCATGTTCCAGACCGGCACCCCCTGCTCCGGCAGGTCCCGCGCCAGCGGCATGTCGGTCTTCATGACCGCCAGACCGACATCCAGGCCCCGATCCTTCAAGAGGGGCAGCATCTGGGCCAGAAGTCCTTCCATCCCACCCGGTGCCATGGTCTCGGCCACCACCATGACCTTCATGGCGTCACTCGGCATCAGCTATGAGGCCATGCTCCACCAGGTAGGCTGCAATGAGAGCAGCCCGGCGCCGGTTGCCGGCGGCGCTCATGTGCAGCACGTCGGCAAAAAAATCTTCCCGGTCCGACATGGCGGCCCGCACGTCGATGAGGTCGACGCCGGTTGCGGCCGCCACCTGGCGCAAGATATCGGCCTGCTCCTCCATGGCCCGGGCCCAGAGGTCGTTATCGGCCAGCAGGGGGTGATGAGCGAAGTCGGTGGCCTGGGTCACCAGGACGGGAACGGCACCATGCGCCCGGGTGATGGCCACCAGGGTGAGCAGGTTCATGCTGAACGAAGCGGACGAAGATCGCCGCCAGTTCTCGGCCGCCTCCCCTCCCATGGGGCGCCAGGCCACCGCGTGGATGTGAGGGTCCCGCGAGAACGGATGCCCCAGCTTTGCCGCCACCAGGTCGAGAAAGCGGCTGTGGCGCCAGAAAGACATCCTGGGCCGCGCCCAGGATTTCTGGGCATGGCTGTAGTCGTCCCTGTAGTCCGGAAAGAGGATGCGGTTCCAGGCGTCGTTGAAGCCGGTGTAGAAGATGACGATCCTGGGGCGCAGGTGAACCACCCGGCCGGACAGAAGGGCAATCAGGTTGGGAGTGCTGTTGCCGCCCAGCCCGGCGTTGATGACCTGGACGCTGCGCCCGGGGGTCCCGGCCAGGGCAAGCTCGAGCTGGTGGGGGTAGGTGTCTTCCAGGGGCACCTGGGTCCCGTACGTGCTTGAGCCCCCCAGACAGGCGATGTTGAAGGTATCGGGGTCGCCGGTGTACATCCGGTCATTCGCGGCCCGGTAGCCCTGGGCGCTATGGCCGTCGTGCTCGGGATTGCCCACGTAGGCGGCGTAGGGATGGGGTGAAAAGATGGAGACGTTGTTGGACGTGGTGACGGTGTCCCCGTTACGGGCGCCTCTCACGAGACCGTAGGCCCGCACGCTCAACTCCAGAAAAGCGAAGATCGAGACCCAGATGATCAGGGCGAAGGTGATCTCTCTCTTCATCTTTCCTCCGGATCCATCCGGTTCTACCGCGTTCCCCGCACCGTGGTGACCGAGTATAACCTGCACATCCGCGGGAATCTCTCGACTCCACGGCGCCCGCCCTACCTCAATCCCGCCGACAGGGATCCAGCCAGTGGCTGAAGCGGCTCGCATCCAGACCCAGGTAAAACCATGTGGCAAGAACGGTGTTTCGCCACGTGGTGCGCAGGTAACCCTGGGCCTGCCAGCGCCGGGCCGAGACACGCACAGCCTGGGGCAGAAGGCACACCCGACCCTTCTTGCGCAGGCGCACCACGAATTCCAGGTCCTCCAGGAAGGGCAGGTCCGCGTAGCCTCCCATGGCCGTGAACAGATGCCGGCGCACGAAGATCCCCTGGTCGCCGTAGGGATGCCCGGTCAGGCGCGTGCGCAGGTTGGCGCCGGCCGCCACCAGGCGCGCCAGCGGCCGTTCATCGTCGATGGCCAGGGCAAAGGCCCCGCCTGCGACACTCCCATGCACCAGGGCCCGCTTCATGAGCCCGGCAAAATCCGCCGGGGGACGAGCATCGGCGTGCAGAAACAGCAGCACGTCTCCGCGGGCCCGGGCCGCGCCCTGGTTCATCTGCCGGGACCGGGGTGGGCGGCCCTCCAGCACTTCCACGCCGGCCACGGCGCGCGCCACGGCCACACTGCCGTCGCGGCTGCCACCGTCCACCACCACCACCTGGACACCGGCCGCCACCAGACAGGGCAACAGCGCGGACAACTCCCTGGCCTCGTCCAGGACGGGGACGATGACCGACAGAGACGTCAAACCGGCCGCTGCCTCATCAGTAGCGCAGGATGGCGCCGATGGAGGCACCGGCAAGACGCCCGTCCTGGTAGAACACCACGCTGCCACCGCGCTCCATCACCGTCTCGACGATCTCATCCACCACGTCATCAGGAGCCAAGTCGTTCTCGCCTCCGTTGGCGACGGTGATCACCCGTCCGGTCTCCCGGTCATAGGTGCCGGCAATGCTGTAGGGACTCTCCACCAGCAGGGTGTCCACACGAGCCATGGCCGCTGCCTCACCGACTTCCCGCAGGCCGGCCACACCGTTCCTGGTCCCCTTCGCCTCCTGGAAGCGCTCCAGAACCATATGCCGTCGCACCTGCTGCCACCGCTCCACCTCAGGGGATAGCGCCGCGGCCAGTTCATGAGGCGAGTGCCCGTCGAAGTTGCCGTTCACACTGCCGCTGATGGCGTCCTCTCCGGCGGCCTCCCGGTACAGAGCCTGCAACCGGTCCACGCCGGCCACGAACAGGGGCGCCTGTTCGTTGTTGATGCGCGCCTTGGCGGTTTCAGCCACCCGCCGCAGGAAAACCTTGCTGCGCTCATTGGCGTGCGCCTTGGGGTCGACCCCTTTGTTGAACCCCTCCGGCGGATCATGGCTGTTCTCCTGGTTCTGTATGGGGAAGCCATGGCCGGTTTCTTCGCTCAAGCGCCTGCCCCAGCCCTGAAACCAGCGGGTGGCCTGCTCGGAAAGCACCAGCAGGTGATAGCGCGGCGTGCGACTGGCGATGCGAACCAGATCGCGCGTGAGAAATGTTTCCCCCACCACGACCGTTTCTTCCACCGGCTCGGGCAACATCACCCATGCCAGGCGCCCGGCCGCCACGAACACGCATAAGCCCTCATCCAGGTAACGCCAGTCAAGCTGCCTGTGGAAGAGATCCAGCCTGTTGATGTAATCATGCACTACCGCGCTGGAGATATTCCTCTCCAGCATGACCTTCTCGGCATGCCGTATGAGATTCTTGAGTCTCGTGGGATCCTGCTGTGCCTCCGGCATGCGCCGGTGGGTCCGCACCCGCAACGACAGGGCCGGATAACCGCGATAGGACTGAATCCGCTTGAGATCCTCATGAGTCATATTGATCCCCCTCATGTGAGCGAACGTATGGCGCCACCGTCGGCCACCACCGTGGCCCCGTTGACGTTGGCGGCCCTCTGGGAGCAAAGGAACGCCACCACAGCGGCAAGTTCCTCCGGCTCACCCGGGCGCCGGCGGGGAAAGCTCTCGGCCTTCTGCCGCAGGAAAGTATCCACGCTGATGCCGGACTTCTCGGCGCTTGCCGCCGCCAGTTGCCGGGCGCGTTGGGTGGCGTAAGAACCGGGCGCCACGCAGTTCACCGTGATGCCGTCCGCGGCGACAGAGCGCGACAGGGCTTTGGCCACAGCAACCACTCCCGGGCGCAGGGCGTTGGACAGCAAGAGGCCGTCGATGGGCTCCTTGACGGAGATCGATTCGATGGCCACGATCCGTCCCCATTTTCGCTGGCGCATCCCGGGCAGAACCGCGCGGAACAGGCGCACGGCCGACAGGACGAGAAGCTCGAAGGCCGCCTCCCACGCCATATCATCCAGGTCCTCGAAATGCCCCGGCGGCGGGCCGCCGGTGTTGTGGACAAGAATGTCCACGTCCCCTAACCGCTCCCGGGATGCCGCCGCCCAGGCTTCCGGTGCCCCGGTGATACTGAGATCAAAACCGAATCCCACCGTCTCGGAGCCGGTCTCATCCGAGATGCGCCGCGCCGCGGCGACGGCCTGATCGCCATCGCGGGAGCAAAGAGAGACCTTGGCACCCTCCGTGGCCAGTTCCCGGGCGCAGGCATAACCCAACCCCCTGGAAGAGCCGCCCACCAGGGCCACTTTCCCCGTCAATCCGAGATCCACACTTGCCTCCCAATGGGTTCCTCTCCTATTTTGCCATGCTGGCAGGAAGGCGGCAAGACGCTGGGGTCAGCCCGGGTCTGTTACCATGGGCCGCCTGGAAGAACCCATGGGTGGCCTGAAAATCGTCAGAAGACCGGCTCTCCCCGTCCCAGGTGGCGAGACGAGGGCACAGCGAAGGCGCCGGAGATCGGTCCTCTTCCTGTGCGTCGCCAATTCGGCGCGCAGCCAGATGGCCGAGGGCTTCGCCCGCCGCCTGGCGCCCCGGGGCGTGCGTATCGCAAGCGCCGGCTCCCGTCCAGGCGGCCTCAATCCTCTCGCCGTTGCGGTCATGGCGGAAGTCGGCATCGACATCTCGGGCCATGCGGCCAAATCCCTGGACACCATCCCCCTGGATGAGATCGGCATGGTGGTCTTTCTCTGCGCCGACGAGATCTGCCCCATCTTTCCCGCCCGCGTCGAGCGCATTCGCTGGCCCCTCTCCGACCCGGCCGCCGTGAAAGGCAGCCGGGACCGGCGGCTGCGCGCCTTCCGCCGGGTGCGCACCGAACTGCACCAGCGCATCGGCGCCCTCATGGAACTGGTCTGAACTGGGGACCTGAGCCCGCGGCTCCCCAGGCAGTACGACTTTCGCTTGACTTTCGCTCCACCAGAGTGTATCACCACCGGGTGGCCCATGCATCCTCTTCCGACGGCGTTCTGCCCCTGCCGAACCTGAAGCCGGCAGGCGGCGGCCTGCCGGCGCGGGCCGCCGCCGCCCGCCCGCTCCAGCGGCGGCATATGGTCAGCATCCGCGAGCTGCCGACCGCTTCGGCTCTCAACCGCTGCACGTCGGCGCGCATACCGTTCACGCGCACCCTCAATCCGTACCGGGGATGTGAGTTCGCCTGCGTCTACTGCTATGCCCGCTATACCCATACCTACATGGGACTGCACGACCCGATCGATTTCGAGACGAAGATCTTCGCCAAGGTCAACATGCCCCAGCTCCTGCGCCGTGAGCTGGCAAGCACCGATCTGACCGGCGAGAGCATCGCCGTGGGCACCGTCACGGATCCCTATCAACCGGCCGAGCGCCGCCTGGGAATCACCCGCAAGCTGCTGGCCTCGTTTCGCCATGTCCGCGGCATGACTCTGTCCATCACCACCAAGTCGGATCTTGTGGTGCGGGACATGGATCTGCTGCTGGAGATCGCCCGCCATAACCGGGTGCACATCAATATGACCGTGGTCACTCTGGATCCCGCTCTCGCGCGCGGACTGGAGCCACGGGCACCCCGTCCCGATCTGCGCCTGGCGGCCCTGGCCAGATTGCGCCGGGGGGGCCTTGACGCCGGCATCTTCGCCATGCCCATCCTGCCAGGGCTCACGGACAGCCATGACGATCTCCATGCCCTGGCGGCGGCAACGGCCGCCGCCGCCGGTCAGTATCTGGTCGCCGACCCGCTGTTCGTGCGCTCCTGCATCCGGCCGACCCTGTTCGCTTTTCTTGAGACCGACCACCCGGATCTCCTGCGCCGTTACCGCAGAGTCTACGGGAGAGGCGGGCACTTGCCGCGGGAGTACCTCCGCCGCCTGCGAGAGCGCGTCAAGAAGGTGCGCGCAGCCCATGGCCTGCTACCGGGTCCCGCCCCGGATCCCGGCAGTCATGGTAACGGAAACGGCAAGCCGTGATAGGCTGCCGGCCGCATGAGCGACCGGCCCGGAACCTTCGAAAGTCTCCGACGCGCCATGATGTCGTGGCGCACGGCATCGGTTGTCCTGCTCTCCTTCTCCTCGGGATTGCCCCTGGGCCTGGTCTGGATCGCCATCCCCGACTGGATGCGGACCGCCGGCGTCGATATCCGGGTCATCGGCCTGATCACTCTGGCGCAGGCCCCCTGGACCTTCAAGATGGTCTGGTCGCCCTTCATGGACCGCTATCGTCCGCCGTTCATGGGACGCCGGCGCGGCTGGGCCATTCTCATGCAGGTGGCGCTGTTTGCACTAACTCTTTCTCTGGCCGGAGTCGGCCACCGGCCGGAAGCGCCGTGGGTCGTGGCCGCCCTGGCCTTCGCCCTGGCGCTGGCCGCGGCCAGCCAGGACATCGCCATCGATGCTTACGCGGTGGATGTCCTGCGCCGGGAGGAACAGGGAGTCGCCGTGGGGGCGCGCATCGCCGTCTACCGCGCCGCCATGTACATCGCGGGCGGCATCAGTATCACCGTGGCAGGCATGTACTCGTGGCCCCTGGTCAATATCGGCCTGGCCTGTCTCTACCTGCCCATGATGCTGGTGACCTGGAAGGCGCCGGAGCCGCCGGCCGTGGATCACGAGCCCGCCAGCATCCGGGAAGCGGTCTGGCACCCCTTTCTCGGCTTTCTGGCACGGGATCGGGCCCTGCAGATTCTTGCCATCGTGTTCTTCTACAAGTTCGCCGACAACCTGGGACAGGCCCTGCTGCGCCCCTTTCTGGTGGACATGGGCTATTCGGACTTCGATCGCGGCATCGCCCTGGCCACCGTGGGGCTCATCGCCACCCTGGCCGGCGCCTTCATCGGCGGCGCCATGACCACGACTCTCGGCCTGGGGCATTCCCTCTGGCTCTTCGGTGTGCTGCAGATCGCCTCCAACGCGGGGTACATCCTGCTGGCGCGCTCGGAGGTCAATCGTCCCCTCATGTACGGGGCCCTGGGATTCGAATCGCTCACCCAGGGGCTGGGCACCGGCGCCTTCTCGGTGCTGCTCCTGCGCATGACCCAGAAGCGCTTCTCGGCCACCCAGTACGCCCTCTTCTCCAGCCTGTTCAGCATGCCGCGCATCCTGGCGGGGCCGGTCACCGGCTTCGTGGTCTTCGCCGTCGGCTGGGAGCCGTTCTTCTGGATGACCATCCTGGCAGGCATACCCGGCCTGATTCTCCTGCAACGCTTCGTGCCGCTGGGGGTGCGCGAACCCCACTTCACCGTGCGCAAGCCGGTCAGCCGCCGGCCCCTGTCCAGCAGTCAGCTCACCACCCGGGGAGTTCTGGGCGGCACCATAGGATTCATTCTGATGGTTCTCATCACGGCGGGGTTGGCTGTTCTGCGCACCGTTCGCGACGCACCCGACGTGCCGCAGGGCTATGCCGGCGCCCTGGCCGGAGTTGTGCTCCCGCAAGCCGCCGGCGACTGGCTGACCCTGGCCGGCCTGCTGCTGCTGGGGGTGGTGATTGGACTGGGGACGGCCGCGGTCAGCGCCGCCCGCCACGGCGCCGCCGCGGGGCTCCACGCCGAGGATGACGACCTCTCCGAAGCGGACTGATATTGCCCCAGGCAGGAATCAGCGTGCGGCGCAGGCGCCCGTGCTCACGGGGGAAGTTGTCGTCGAAGGGCGCGTTCACTCAGGCGACTTGAAGCGGGCCACACTGCCATCGGCCGCGACGATCCGCTTGCGCACCGCCTCCGCCGGTGCCGGGCTCTGCGACGAGCGCAACCAGTACTGGCGCGCCTGTTCCTGGGCCACGGCCAGCAGGCTGCCTTCGGGATAACCGTCTGCGCCGTCGCGCTGGCCGGCGACCACGCCGGTGAGTATCTCCAGTGCATCGTGGATGCACTCCACCGTCCAGATGCTGAACTTCTTCTTGCGGCAGGCTTCCACCACATCGGTTCGCAGCATCAACTCGGGTGCATTGGCCATGGGGATGATCACCCCCTGCTCACCGGTGAGGCCGGCTCCCAGACAGGTGTCGAAGAAGCCCTCGACCTTCTCATTCACCCCGCCGATGGCCTGCACATGGCCCATCTGATCGATGGCACCCGTCATGGCCACCCCTTGCCGCAGGGGCATGTCGGTCAGGGCACTGAGCAGGCAGCAGATCTCGGCTCCTGATGCCGAGTCACCATCGATGCCGCCATAGCTCTGCTCGAATGCCAACGAAGCACTGAAAGCCAGCGGGTGATCGGTGCGCAGCAACGAGCGCAGCAGGCCGCCGAGAATCTGAAATCCCTTGGTATGAATCGATCCCGACAGGGACGACTGCTCCTCGATATCGATGATTCCTGCCGTGCCGGCACCCACGGTGGCAGTGATGCGCGCCGGGAAGCCGTAGATCAAGGGGCCGGTGCTCATGACCGCCAGGCCATTGATTTGCCCGACGACTTCGCCGCGGGTCTGCACCCGGATGGTGCCATCGGCCAGATATTCCTGAAATCTTCGTGACGGCAGGTCGGCCCGGTGCTTGGTCCGCCGGATGGCTTCGCCCACGTCCTCGCCCGAGACCACGACGCGGCCCTCACCCCGGCGCTGAGCCAGCCATGCCGATTCGCGGGCGATATCGGCGATGCGCCCGAAACGGGCCGTGAGCTTGCGCCCATGACCTGCAACCCGGGCGCCATGCTCCACCAGAGCGGCAACGGCTTTCTTGCTGAAAGGTGGCAGTTTTTCGTCGGCGATGATCCGGGCCAGCACTCCGGCGTACTGCTTCACACCTCTTTCATCGCGCTCGATGGTGCTGCCGAAATCAGCCAGCACCTTGAACAGATCAGAGAAGTCGGGATCGTAGCGATCCAGCAAGGTATAGATCTCACTCGATCCGAGCAGGATGACGCGAATCTTGACGGGAATCGCCTGGGGCTTCAGGCCGGGCTGCCAGATGGGCCAGGTCAATTCAGGCGGCACCATCTCCAGGCTACCGCTACGCAGGGTGCGCACCAGCACTTTCCATGCGCCTGGCTCACTGAGAACATCGCGGGCTTCCAGGATGAGGTAGCCGCCAGCGGCCTTGAGGAGGGAGCCGGCGCGGATCATGCTGTAGTCGCTGGGCACCGGCCCCTGGGTCCCCCATTCCCGTTCGATGGTTCCCAGCAGGTTGGCCAGGGTCGGGGCATGCTCGATGACCACGGGGCAGGAGTGTTCATCGGCATGGCACAACAGGACATTGACCCCATAGGCCCGGGTGGGGTCGGGCAATCCTTCCCCTGAGGCCAGAATGCGGTTCTCGATGATGTCGTCCACCACTTCGCCCAGGAACGTCTCGATATCAGCTCCCGGGAAAACGCCGCGGATGGACGCCACCAGGTCACCCATGAGGCCGCGGGCCCCCCGCTCCACCACCTCCCGCACGACCTTGGCACCATCCTCGCGAATCTCCTTCATGCGCGTGGTGACTTCCTCAAGGCGACGCTGAAAACCGTCACGCTTCTTCTTGAATTTTTCGTGTTCTTTATCGGAGACTTTTCCCTGGCTGCGCAGTTGCTCAAGCTCCTCCGGCGACACGGGCTTGCCGTCGCGCACCGGCAGGATGGCGGCACGCGCCACTGGACCCATGCTCACGGTCACCAGAGCCAGCCCGGCTGCCCGCAGATCCTTCTCGAAGGGCTCGGTGAGGGCCTCCAGGAGGGTCTTCACCTGGGCTTCCAGCATCTCGCGCGGCGCCTTGAGGCTGTCGGTCTGCAGGGCGTCGGCCAGGTCCTCCCGGACAAACTCTGCGAACTCCTGCATGCGCCGGCGAAAATCCCGCGCCGTGCCGGGAGGCACGCAGATCAACCGGGGCTGGTGAGGCGCACTGAAATTATGAACATAACAGCGGTCCTGCACGGTGGAACAGGCGGGGTGCAGCTTTTCCAGCAAACCCTTCACCAGGGTCATGCGACCGGTGCCGGTCAGGCCGCGGACGAACACGTTCTGCCCGGCGGCATCGCTGCCCAGCCCGAAGTCCAGTGCCTCCACTGCCGAAGCCTGTCCGATGACATCGGACACGGGCGCCACCTCATCGGTCGTGCGAAACGGCAAGTGCTTCAGATCGCAGCGCCAGCGCAACGCTTTGACCGGAAGCCGGCGGTGACGGGTCTTGGCCATGAGGGTCCTCCGGGAAACAGTCGGGATTATAGTAAACGCTCAATAGGGCCTGGAAGATTCCCAGGAGCTCCTTCTCCTGGGCTCACCGTGGGACGCCGCCACCCGAGACGCTGCTATCCTAGAGGGGCCCGGCCCGTGGCGGCGTTGGGTCGCATCCTGGAGATATTGTCATGAAGATTGTCCCCCACAAGATCTTTGCTCCGGCGGCCGGCCCGTTTCCGGGATGGGTTTTCCCCGCTGCCACGGCCCTGCTGTCGGTCCTGATGCTGGCCCCGGCAGTGGCCTGGGGCGCCGGACCTGCCTCCATACCTGAGACGGAGACTCCACCTGAACCGGCGGTGGGCACCCCACCCATTTCCGTCACCTACACCGGCAACGAGGGCTTTCTGATCTCGGTGGAGGGCAGGAAGATCCTGATCGACTCTCTCTACCATGAAGGCGTGTCCGGCTATGTCTTCCCTTCCGAGGCTCAGCGCGAAAAGATGGAATCGGGGCAGCCGCCGTTCGACGGTGTGACCCTGGCCCTGGCGACTCACTACGACGCCGATCACTTTCATCCCCAGGCGGTGGGGACGTTTCTGCAGAACAACCAGGCAGCAACGTTCATCTCCACGGACCAGGCTCGCAAGGCCCTGCGCAAGGCCTTCCCGGGTTACGAAGGGATCAAGGATCGCGTACGCGGCCTGACACCCGCCGAGGGCGCGGTCGCCCAGGAGAAAGTGGGCGATCTGGATATCCAGATCTTCAACATGCACCACGGGCGCAACCGTACGGTGGAGAATGTCGGTTTTCTTATCCGTACCGGCGGGCGAACGATCCTTCACATGGGCGATACGGAAGCCACAGCCACCGACCTCAGCCCCCTTGGCCTGGCCAACAAGAAGATCGATCTGGCTTTCGTGCCGTTCTGGTACCTCTTGACCGATGGCTGGCGACGGGCCATCAGAAAGCAGGTCGCGCCGGAACGGATCGTGGTCATGCACCTGCCGGCACCCGACGCCAACGACAAGTACATCAACAGCTTGGGCGGCTGGGAGAAAGTCACGGCGGATATCAAGACCGCCTTTCCCAACGCCACCATCTTTCGCCAGCAGATGGAGTCGGCTCGATTCTGAGGTGAAATCGCTTTTCTTCACCACGGTGGCCCTGACGGCGTTCGCCGCCAACTCGCTGCTCTGCCGCATGGCCCTGGGTGAGGGCGCCATGGACGCGGCCAGTTTCTCCACGGTCCGTCTGGCCAGCGGAGCGGCCATGCTCCTGCTGATCTTCCTGATCTTTCCGCGGCAGCGCACCTCTCCTCGAGCCGGCGACTGGCTCTCAGCCACCATGCTCTTCTCCTACATGGTGACCTTTTCCTATGCCTACATCAGCCTCAGCACAGGAACCGGCGCCCTCATCCTGTTCGGGATGGTGCAGGCCACCATGCTGCTCTGGGCTCTGCGCTCCGGCGAGCGGCCCCATCTCATGGAATGGGGCGGACTGACGTTGGCTCTGGGCGGCCTGGTCTACCTGGTTTTTCCCGGCCTGGCCGCGCCGTCACCTGCAGGGGCTTTCCTCATGGCCGTGGCAGGCATTTCCTGGGGCGTCTACTCCCTTCGCGGACGCGGCAGCAACCGCGCCCTGGCCGACACCACGTTCAATTTCGTGCGGGCCTTGCCCCTGGTCCTGGTGGTCAGCCTGGTGGCCCTTGGCGATAGCCACTGGTCCGCCCGAGGCATTCTTCTGGCGTCCCTCTCCGGGGCCCTGGCCTCGGGATTGGGCTACACCTGCTGGTATGCGGCCCTGAGATATCTGGCTGCCACGCGCGCGGCGGTGGTGCAACTCACGGTGCCTGTCCTGGCTGCCCTGGGAGGGACCGCCTTCCTGGGCGAAGAGGTGACCCTCCGCCTGGTGCTGTCCATGGTTCTCATCCTGGGCGGCGTCGCCCTGGCCCTGGCGGCTCACCGGCGAGCAGTCCCCGGCAAGGTGTGACCGGCGTCGGTCTCACCGGCTAGAATGCAGAACGGCGAGCAAGAAAGACCAGAGCCGGTGTTCAAGCCAACGCTGAAGGGAAAATCCGGTGCGGTGCGGGTCGGGCGCGAGACCAAGGGACGCAAGGGGAAGGGCGTCACGGTCATCACCGGTCTTCCCCTGAACACGGATGAAATCAAGAAGCTGGCCCGGCAGTTCAAGCAGAAGTGCGGTTCCGGCGGAACCGTCAGGGATGGTGTCATCGAGATCCAGGGAGACCACCGCGATATGCTGGTGGAACTCCTGACCGCCATGGGCTGGACTGCTAAACGCTCGGGCGGATAGGACATACGGAAGCATCATGCAGTCGAATCAGCGCGAGAGCCCATGACCGGTCCCGGACAACCCCCCATGAAGCCGCTGGAGTTCGTCGCTTATGCTCCGCCTGAGATGGCCGCCCGTGCTCGCGAGTTCCTCGCTGAAATACGCCGGCGCCGATCCGTGCGTCAATTCAGTCCGCGTCCCATCCCTCGCCAGGTTCTGGAGGACTGCATCGCGGCGGCGGCCAGCGCGCCCTCTGGAGCCAACAAGCAGCCATGGACATTCGTGCTGGTGACGGATCCTGAACTCAAACAGCGGATACGGGTGGCGGCCGAAAAAGAGGAACGGTCTTTCTATCATGGCCGCGCCCCCAAGCGCTGGCTCACCGATCTGAAACCCTTCGGCACCGACTGGCGCAAACCTTTCCTGGAAACCGCGCCGGCCCTCATCGTCGTGTTCGCCCAGAAGCATGGTGAAACGGCGGCACAGCAGCATTATTATGTGAACGAATCGGTGGGGATCGCCGTGGGCTTTCTCCTGGCGGCGTTGCACCATGCCGGCCTGGCGACCCTGACCCACACGCCCAACCCCATGAGTTTTCTGCGCTACGTCCTGGATCGACCGGCCAGCGAACGGGCCTACATGCTCATCCCGGTGGGCCTGCCCGCCGACGGGTGCCAGGTGCCGGACATCAGCAGGAAATCGCCGGAAGACGTTCTGGTGCACCGGGGGCCGCGGTGAATACCCCGGCGACGCCAGCTTGCCGACGCCTGTGTCATGGCCCCCAAGGCCAGGGAGGTTGACTCATGAAGATCGCTCTCATCCAGCAAGCGGCATCCCCGGATCGGGACGTCAACGTGGAGAAAGGCCTGGCGAACCTGGAAAGAGCCGTGGCCCAGGGGGCGGAAGTCATCTGTTTCGCCGAGCTGGCCTTCACCCCGTTCTACCCCCAGGAGGAGGCCCGGGGTGACGTCAGCCACCTGGCTGAAGCCATTCCGGGACCGACCACGGAGGCGTTTGCCGCAGCCGCCACCCATCACGGTGTGGTGGTGGTGTTGAACCTGTTCGAACGTGATGGCGACGAGACCTACGATTCCTCCCCTGTTATCAACACCGATGGCAGCATCATGGGCACGACCCGCATGATTCACATCACCGATTACCCCTGCTTTCACGAGAAGGGGTATTACACGCCGGGTGATGGGGGGGTGCCTGTTTACCAGACGACCTTCGGCCGCATGGGTATCGCCATCTGCTATGACCGGCATTACCCCGAATACATGCGCGCCCTCGCCGTCGCCGGTGCCCAGGTGGTGGTGGTGCCTCAGGCCGGCGCGGTGGATGAGTGGCCCGAGGGACTCTACGAGGCCGAGCTGCAGGTGGCTGCTTTTCAAAACGGATATTTCACGGCCTTGTGCAACCGGGTCGGCAAGGAGACTTGCATCGAATTCGCCGGTGAGTCGTTTGTCTGCGCCCCCGATGGACGCGTCCTGGCACGGGCCGGCGGCGGCACCGACGAGATCCTCATCTGTGATCTGGACCTCGCCCAGGCGGATCACTCCCACGCCCGTCGTCTTTTCCTGCGGGATCGCCGACCGGAACTCTATGGCGACTGGCTGAGTTAGCAGCTCAACATGTCACCTCCCCCCATGGGCCGGACTTCCCTGCTGCAGGCGCCTCTCCAGGCCCTTCTCTCCAATGAGTTCTATCGGGAGGTCGGGCGAACCTGGCGTGCCCGCGCTTTCATCTATCTTCTCCTGCTCCTGGCGGCAAGCTGGGTCCCTGCCATGATCCAGTGGTACATGGTGGAGAAGCAGATCATGAGCGCTCGATCACAGGATTTCATCCGCCAGATGCCGACCATCACCATCCGCGGCGGCGAGGTGGCCATCAATGCCGAGGACCCTCTTTTCATCTACGATTCGGAGACAGGTGAACCCCTGGCCATCATCGACACAAGCGGCCAGACCCGGTCCCTTGCGGGTACCGGCGCCAGCGCTCTGCTGACCCGGAACAAGCTTGTCCTGCGCAAGAATGATCTCGAGACCCAGACCTACGATCTGTCCACCTTGCAGGATGTCACTCTCACGCCCGGGGACGCCCGCACCGCCATGGATTTTTTCCTCTCCTGGGGGCCCATTCTCTTCTACCCCTTCCTGGTGCTGGGGTCCTTCGTGTACCGCGTGGTGCAGGTCCTTTGCTTCGCCCTCCTGGGCTTGCAGTTCACCATGACCACGCACTCCAGGATGAGCTACGCAGCCGTGGTCAGCATCACCATCATCGCCATCACCCCGTCCATCGTCATCTCCACCATCCTCTCTGTGGCCGGCATCCCGCTGCCCCTGGACTGGGCTCTCTACTTTGCCCTGTCCATGATTTACATGATCATCGGCCTCAAGGCCGCCACGGCTCCCCAGGAGCCGCCCCAGGATGACCAGGCAACATGAAGAAGCGCCGCTCACCCGGCTGGCGCGCAAGAAGGACAGATCGGGGCCGGCTCAGAGAATCTTCAGAACCTTCTCAGGCGGCCGGCCCAGGGCCACCTGCTGATCGTGAACCACGATGGGCCGCTCGATCAGAATCGGGTTATCGGCCATGATCTTCAACCAATCCTGGTTGCTGCGGGCGTCATCCTCGGCCAGGCCCATCTCGGAGAAGAGCTGCTCCTTGCAGCGCATGAGCTCCAGCGGCTGCAAGCCTAGACGGCGACAGAACGCCGCCAGTTCCTCCGCGCTGGGCGGCGACTTCAGATACTCGATGATCTCCACCTGACAGCCACGCTCCTGCAGGAGCTTCAGGGTCTGGCGGCTCTTGCTGCAGCGCGGATTGTGATAGATGGTGACCTTTTCCATGGCCGATATCTTCTCCATGGCTACCCCTCTTTGTCTTTGCGCCGGGCCGAGATGATGCTCATGGGCTCCATGGGCACATCCTGGTGGAACCCCTTGGTGCCTGTGGGCGCGGCGGCAAGCTTGTCCACCACATCCATGCCCGCCACCACCTGGGCGAAAACGGCATAGCCGAAATCACGCACTCCGTGGTCCAGGACGGCGTTGTCCACCAGATTGATGAAGAACTGGGAGGTGGCACTGTCCTTCTCCTGGGTCCGCGCCATGGAAAGGGTGCCCCTCAGGTTCTTGCAGCCGTTATCCGCTTCATTGGCGATGGGCGGATTCGTCTCCTTTTCCTTCATCTCGGCGGTGAAGCCACCGCCCTGGACGACAAATCCGGGAACAACCCGGTGAATGATCGTGCCGTCATAGAAGCCGGCATCGACATAATCCAGAAAATTCTGGGCGGAAATCGGGGCTTTATCGTGGAGCAACTCAATTTCAACGTTGCCCTGACGTGTTTCCATGATCACCATGGGTGCCACTCCTCAAGAATTCAATTATGACCGCGTGGGATTCGCTGCAAGCCTAGCGCATGGCCGTGGCAGGCCACAACGCCCCCATCCGGGAACCCGACAGTTCATCTCCCCGGCCGGCGGGCACAGAAAGCGTGCCGCAGGAGCCGTCCTTCCTCCGCGAGGATATGCACGGTGGTCAGAAAGTCCTGGATGGCCTGAAAGCCGGCTTCCGTCTCGAGTGCCACCAGGGCTTCGCGGTGGAAGGCGCGGGCGTCCCGCCAGCGGCGCGAAAGCTCGATGATATTGTCCGAGGCGTCCAGGACCTCCACATCCCTGAAACCGGATTCTCCCAGAATCATCTCGTTCTCACCCCGGGGCACGAATACGAATTCACCGATGGTGCTGCGGGCGGCAAACTCGGAGGCGGAGACCATTCCGGTCACCACCACCGGATCGGTATAGAGAATTCGACCGCCCGGCTTGAGCATCCGGAACCAGTCGGCAAGCAGCGCCCGCCTGTCTTTCAGGTGATTGATGGCATCGTTGCAGAAGATGGCGTCGAAAGACTGCTCCTCGAAGGGC
>JAPUKF010000229.1 GCA_027295805.1 Acidobacteriota bacterium
GGAAGAACCCTCGCCACATGATTTGTGCCCTAGGCACATAGAAAACCACTCTCTTGTTTGGCCTTCATAACGCCTGTTTTCAGCGTTTAGTTACCTTACAGTCGCACCAATATATGTTAGCCAGTCCTCCACCTCAAGCAGTTTTTTTCTGGTGGCCTGGCAATGTCCTTTAACTCATTGTTTTAACATGAGTTATCTCTTCTGACGGAGGCCGCGCACGCCCTCGACATCGGATTTCCCGTCGCAGACGGCAGGGAGTCCGCCGATTGAGCCGGGTCGGGCGGGGATGGTTGATCGCGTCCGGCAAGACCGGCGAGCCGGCATGCGCCAGGCGGCAAGACAACAATTATATAAAGTGCGTCCAGCAGGTGAGACCCCAGGCAGCCTGCTGCGCTACACCAGGCGCCAAACTTCCCGTGCGGTATGCACTTGAGCAGTTGACTGAGCAAACTGGCTGACCGTATCATGCATGTCGAAGCCCTCCTCGCCCGCTGAGAATCTCCGGAGGTCGCGTGCTATCTTCCAGGACAGATGGCACAACTGCGGGACCCAACGAAAAGTCGAAGATGCAGGATCGAACAGGAACGACAGCGCAGGCTAGCACCGGGGTGACGGCGAGAGCCTTTATCACAGGGCTGGTGTGTTCAGCGGCGTTGGCCGCCGGAACGCAGTACGGCGAGATCTTCTTGAGGAGTTCTCGGCTGTCCGATGACTTCAGCACCGGTGGGGCCCTGTTCGTGTTCTTCTTCCTCGTAGCGGGCGTCAATGCGTTGCTGAAAAGCCTGGGGCGGGTACTGGCGTTTACCCCGGCCGAACTGATCCTCATCTACGTCATGATGATGACGTCGTGTGCGCTTACGGGGATGGGGCTCACGCATTATCAGATTCCCTTGATGGCGACGCTTCCCTATTTCTCCACTCCTGAAAACGATTGGGCAAATCTGGTCTCTCCCTACGCCAAAAGCTGGATAGCTCTCGAGGATCCTCTGGCGTGCAAGTATTTCTTCGAGGGTATTCCCAAAGGCGAGAGCATCCCGTGGGGTCTGTGGCTGAGACCACTGGCGTACTGGAGCATCTTTTTTGCCGCTTTCTATTTCACCATGATCGCGCTGATGGTCATGCTGAGGAAGCAGTGGATGGAGCACGAGAGGTTGATCTATCCGATCATCAGAGCACCCCTGGACATGATCGAAGAGGATGGCAAAGGCGGCGTGCTGTCGGCGTTTTTCAAGAGTCCGATTATGTGGCTGGGTTTCTCTATTTCCGCACTCGTCACCTCATCCATTGGCCTTCAGGCATACTACGATTACCTGCCCGCGATCGACATCCTCTATCCAGGTATCACTCTGCCTATTCTGCAGGAGCACATTCAGCTGCGTTTCATGATCAGCTTTCCCGTGTTGGGCTTTGCGTATCTGATCAATCAGGATATCGCCTTCAGCCTTTGGTTTCTGGATGTTGTCGTCAAGTGCATTGACGGGGTATTCAACCTATTGGGAATATACCTGCAATTGCGCATCAATCACTACGGAGGCAATTCGGGTATTTTCTCCTCGACCGCCATCGGCGCCATGCTGATGCTGGTGTTGTATGGCGCCTGGATCGCCAGGCGTCATTTGAAAGATGTGTTCAGGAAGGCGTTTACACGGGCACCCGAGGTGGACGACTCCGGCGAGATTATCTCCTATCGGACCGCGGTGATCGGCACCCTGATATCGGTGATCGTCATGCTCCTATGGCTCAATGCCGCCGGCCTCCCTTTCGGTCAGGGCGCGCTGTTTCTGTTCATCTCCTTTGTGATTTTCATCGCCATCACGCGCATAGTTGTCGAGGGCGGAATGGCGGCGTGCAGAGCGCCGATGATCGCCCCGAATTTCATGCTCTACGCGGTCGGGACTCCTGCGCTGGGTGCCCAGGGAGTAACCGCTCTGGGTTATACCTACGGGTGGTCCTCGGATATCCGGACCTTCTTGATGGCCTCGGTTGCCAACAGCCTGAAACTATTGGACGATGAGCGCTTCGGGGGAGGAAAACGGCTGGTGTTCGGGTGTATCGCCGCGGCGCTGGTGGTGTCGGTAGTCGTGTCGTTCTGGTTGATGCTGCGAATGGCCTACGACGTAGGAGGTGTAAACATCCACTCGTGGTTCTGCCTGGGAGCAAATCTGCTGCCCTTTAACCTTGTATCGACCGTGGTGAGCCGGCCCATAGGTGTAAATTGGGGAATGTGGTCGAACATAGGCATAGGGGCCTCCGCGATGGGAGTAATGACCATAATGCGGCACAAATTCCTCTGGTGGCCGCTTCATCCGTTGGGGTTGACGGTTGCCGGCAGCTCGGTGATGGATTGGACCTGGTTCAGTATCTTTCTGGCCTGGCTGGTCAAGGTAATGGTGTTGCGGTATGGCGGGCCTGGGCTTTTCAGGACTCTGCGGCCCTTCTTCCTGGGCATGGTGCTGGGACAGTTCGTCTCGGCGAGTTTGTGGACGATGATCGACGGGTTCACCGGAATGACGGACAACATGATTTTTGTCATCTGAGCCCGGGGTTGTCCGAAGGTGCCGTATTGCGTACAGGCGGCGACCACAACCGGTTGTAGGCGGAGCGGGCGGCGCAGCCGTCACTCGGAGTCTATCACCAGCGCTTTGAGCCGGTCACCCGCCTGCAAATACTCCAGACCCTCCAGCACACGCACGCTGGACAGACGAGCGCCGACGATCTGCCGCACCTCGATGACGCCCAGAGGCGTCTGCGCATCTGCTCCCTGCTCCCGCACCCTTTGGAGACCGGGATAGACGACAAAGCGATATCCCGCGCGCGCGCCGCTCTCGCTGCCGATGTTGATGAAAACGTCCGTCCCGTACACCGAGATGATCTCCGCCGCCCTGCCATCCAGCTCGAGTTCGGTGGGCCGGAAGAGCGCGATCAGCTGGCCGATCACGTCCTCCACAGCCGCCATCGTCGCCTGGCCGATCATCGTAGCGTGGAACTCCTTGGAGCCGAAAGCCAGCCCCTTGAGATTGATGAACTCGACATCCTTGGCGCGCGGTCTGCCCAGCAGATCCAGCCCCACATCGCGTTCAGTGAGTTCCTGATCGCTTTCCGCTGTTCCCATTCTGCTCTCGTCCGCCACCCGCAGGGCTTGTACGTGTAACCCGGCCACGCCCGTATACGACTTATAGCCTCCCACCAGAGGATCGCCCACGGAGATACGCTTCAAGTCGTAGTCTTCGACAACGCCTAGAAGCACGACGTCGGCCTCCAGGACGCGCCCGACCTCGACTGCCTCCCTGGGCTTCAGGTTGCGCCTCTCACCCACGGCCTCGTCCACCGCTTCGAAGGGCACCACCCGCCACCGGGAAACGGAGACCATCTCGGCACTCAGCAACGCGGCCATCTCGCGCTCGATATCCCACACGTCCTCGCGAAACCCGGACGGGTTCTCGAAAGGCAGCACGGCCACATGGGGACGTGACGCCACCGTCGAATCGACGCTCACTTTCCTGAGGCGCAGATAGCGCGCCAGAGCCCCGGGATCCTCGCTACCTGCTTCCTCCTGCGTCGCCTCCTCGGGCGCAACGATCACCAGCCTGGTCAATGACGCGCAGGCGCAACACAGGAAAGCCAGCACAGCGGCGAGGGCGGACACTCTCTTTCGTGGGAGGTAGTGAGTGAGCATGTGAATCGCGATTGTTAAGGAGCTGACCCCCTATGGTCCGCTCGAATGACCGGCCTGTCCACTCAGTCTGGCAAACAGTTCTTCAACTTCCTGTTCCTTGGCCGCCGAGCGCCGGCTGATGAAACCCTCTCCGAAATAGATCAGCAGCGTGACCACCAGTTCGGCGCCCATATAGATGACAAAATCGTCTGGATAGAGGGACTTGAATACGGCGAGGGTGAGGAATCCGCCAACCAGGGACAGGATAGCGCCCCGGGCTGTGGTCCGCTTCCAGATCAGGCCGAACATGAGAGGGATGGCCACCGGGGGAAGAATCGCGCTGAACCACTCTATGGTCTTGTTGAAGACCTTTCCCGTACCTTCGCTCTGCGCTATCCAGACAGCCGTGACCATTACTGCCAGCCCAAAGACAATGGTAGCGATCCTCCCGACCTTGAAGAGGGTGCGACCGTCGGCCTGGCGGTTGAAGTTGCGCTGGAAAATATCCTTGGTGAAGACCGCGGCCAGCGAATTGATGTCGCTGTCGATCATGGACATGGTGGCGGCGAACATCGAACAGATCAGCAAGCCTATCAGACCCGGGGCCAGCCCGGTCAAGACGTCGCGCGCCAGGAGGACATAGGTCTGGTCCGGGTCGAAACCTTCACGCGGCAACAAGGTGACCGGATCGAAGTATTCCGGCAGCATGAGCGGGGCGGCCCAGGCGGGAATGAAAATGACGATGGGATACAGGAGGTACAGAAATCCGGAGAGCAGGGCCGCCTTCTGGCTATCCCTGGCTTCCCCCACCGAGATGAAGCGCTGCGCCAGGCCCCACGTCCCGCCGCTGTAGCTGAGGATGATCACGCCCAGAAGGACCAGCCAGAAATCGAATCCTATGCCCGCGCCGGGATTGAAAAGCGCGGCGCGCTCCTGGGGCAGCAGACTGTAGTAGAGGAAGGCGTGGGTGGGGGTGGGCACG
>JAPUKF010000023.1 GCA_027295805.1 Acidobacteriota bacterium
TATCAGACTCCCCTGGAGCTGGTCACTGTTGAGATCACCATCACCATTACGGGCCACAGCGGCGGGAGTGATGATATCGATCCTTCCCAGGTCACGGTGGAAAGCGAAGAGGTGAATCGCACGCTGATCCCCCGATAACCGGGTCGGCCGTCGGGTCAGCCTTCCATGTGCCGGGCCATGGCCGCGAGGAGGGCATCGACGCTTCCGGGCGAACGCGCTTCGCAATAAAGACGAAGCACGGGTTCCGTCCCGGACAGGCGAACCATGATCCAGCCTGTTTCCCCCAGCAGAAGCTTCACGCCATCCAGGGTGTCCACACCGGTCACGTTCACGCCTGCAAGCTGGGAAGGTGGGTCGTCCCGCAGGCGATCCACCAGGGCCTGACCGCGCTGGGGCGCTAACTGCAAATCCCTGCGCCGGTAATGGAACTCACCATACGTCTGCCACATTTCGCTCAGGAGTGCCGAGAGGGGGAGCTTGCGCGCGGCCACCATCTCCACCAGCAGCAGGCCGATGAGGATCCCGTCTCGCTCCGGAAGATACCCGGCAATGCCGATGCCGCCACTCTCTTCGCCAGCGATGAGAAGTCGTCCCTCTTCCAGGAGCGGAACCAGGTGTTTGAAGCCGATAGGGAAGACGTGACAATCCAGGTCGTGAGCCCTCGCGATCCTGTCGAGAAGCACCGTGTTGGCGCAGGTTCGGGCCAGATCTCCTCGCTGCCCGCAGCGTTGCAGGCGGTCATGGGCCAGGAGGGGTGTGATCTGCAGGGCGGAGAGAAAGCGTCCTGTGTCGTCCACGGCTGCGATGCGATCCGCGTCACCATCGGTGGCGATGCCCATGTCCGCATTCTCAGTCAGCACGGCCTCTCGGAGGTCGGACAACCGTTCGGGAATCGGTTCGGGCCCCTGACCGCCGAAGAGGACGTCCCGGTCTCCCCGCAAGGTCACGACCTCATGACCATAATCGTCCAAGAATCTGGCGATGAGGTGGCCACCGCAACCGTGCATGGAATCGACAATGATCTTGAGGCGTGGCGCGTCACGCAGGATGTCGCCATCGACACTGCGACCCAACCGGGCCACGTAGCCGGCAGCAAAATCCACATGGTGCCAAAGACCACGCTTACGCGCCTCGGTGGCTGCCAGGCGGATGGGTGGTTCTCTGTCCAGATGTCTTTCGATGAGGCGGGTGAAGGTGAGTGAGGCGCTGCCACCCAGCGCCGATTTGATCTTGTAGCCGCCGAATGACGCAGGGTTGTGGCTTGCCGTGAGCATCAGGCCGCAGCCGGCGTTGTGGTCCACGACCAGACCCGAAAGGGCGGGTGTGGGGAGATCCGAATCGGTTCTCAGGACCGTGAACTGGTTCCCGGCCAGGACCTCGGCGACACGGTCGGCGTGGGTTGCGGCCATGAAGCGGCGATCATGTCCGATGACGACACGCCGGGACGCTCCGCTGGCGCCCAGGGCCCGCGCCGTGGCCTGGGCCATGCGTTCCAGGTTGGCGAAGGTGAAGGTGTCCGCCATGACGCCGCGCCAGCCATCAGTCCCGAAGCGCAACGGCTGTCGGTAGGCTGGATCGCGCCTGAGTTCCGTGGGTGCCTTCTTCATGAGGAGCCGCGCATCATATCAGAGGCCGTCAGGAACTCGAATCCGCGGACCTGATAGCCCGTCAGGATGCGAGTGAGGACACGCCCGACCTGTTCGCTGGCAGGGCGCTGGGATCCCAGATGCATGAGAACGATAGCGCCCCGGGCACCGTGGGCGTCGCGTTCGGGAAAGGCGAGGAGTCGGCGGGCGATCTCATCGGCGCTCCGGTAGAGCTGGGAGTTGGGATCGGCAACCCAGTCCAGGGTGTCCAGGCTGGTCGTCCAGCCCACGTGGCGCCAGCCTTCAGCTTCTGCCCAGGCCAGGATCTCCCCATTGTATTCACCGTAGGGGGAGCGCCAGAGTGGCGCCATGTCGTGTCCCGTGACGGCACGGAATGCTGCGTTGGTGCGGGCAAGCTCTCCGGCCAGGCGCCGGCGGCTAATGCCGGCCCGCGTTTCATGGCGGCGGATTTCTTCCCAGCGTGTCAGATGAAGATGGGTTTCCGTGTGGTTGCCGATCTCGTGTCCATCGGCATCCAGGCGGCGCACCAGGTCGGGATGATCCCTGATGAATTCACCGGTGAGGAAAAAGGTCGTGCGCACGCCGGCGCCGGCCAGGGCGTCCAGGATCTCCACAGCGCCGTCGGTATGGGAGCCGGCATCGAAGGTGAGGAGAAGAGCTCGGCGCTCCAGGGGGCCGCGGTTAAAACTTGGAGTCCCAGGGGAGATGAGTGTGGCGCCAGCCGCTGCCGACGCGGTGGGTTCCTGGGCCACCTGGGGAGGCGCTGCGGACCGGTCCTTGTCCGCAGGGGACGTGGTCACCGTTTCGGCAGGGGAGGAGGCGGGAGGCTCGTGGGTCTGCCTGGGAATGGACGCCTTCACAGGCTGCCGGTTCACCCACCCCGCCGCTTGCGTTTCCGCCGGTGCGGGGGGGAGGTTGATCCCGGCTCCCGGGCCGGGACCTCGGAAAGAGTGGAGACTGTCGCCGGCCGCCACCCCCAGAATGAAGAGGCCGGTGCCGGCCGTCAGCCACAGAATCATGGGGCGAAAGCGGGTTTGACGGCTGGCCGAGGCAGCGCAATGGTGCTCAGGAAAGAGGCATGCGCGGCAGTAGGCCCGCCCGCAAGCCTCACAGGATCCACGTGCCCGGCGGGCAGGATGCCGGTAGCACGGCTGCCAGGCCATGAGGAATTCTTTGATGGGGTCGCCAGCTCGCATAACGGTGTGGGGAGGCACTGCAATCCCCTGGGAAATATAGAGATGCATGTGCCCGGTCGCAACGTGGGAGGAGTGGGATATGTTAAGGTGACTCACGGCGGCGGACACGGGACGAAACCATGGCAGATCGAACTGATTCCCCGGTCTGGAACCTGCCCATCGCGATCACCGTCTTCCGCATTTTTCTGGTTCCCCTCTTGGTGGTGGTTCTCCTCACCAAGGAGCCGTTTGGCAGGGATCAGGACCTGCTGGGGCTCGGGATCTTCCTAGTGGCGGCTCTTTCCGACTGGCTGGACGGCTGGCTGGCACGGCGCCGGGGTCAGGTGACGACCCTGGGCGCCCTCCTGGATCCGGTGGCCGACAAGCTGTTGACCTCGGCCGCCTTCATCTCCCTGGTGGAGATGGACCTCGCCCCGGCCTGGATGGTGGTCATTATCGTCGGTCGAGAATTCGCCGTCTCAGGACTGCGGAGCGTCGCGGCTTCTCAACAAGCTCCTTTTGGCGCTTCCCGCTGGGGCAAGGGGAAAACCGCCTCCCAGGTCGTAGCTATTTCATTGCTCATCGTCACGGCCCGACTGGGTGAGTACAGGTGGCTGGGCCTCATGTCGCTCTGGGTGGTCATGGCTCTGGCCCTGCTCTCGGCCGCCGACTATTTCTACCGCTTCCTGGGCACGATCCTGCGTTCCCGGGCAGGCGCCATCCCGGGATCCGATGGTGAGTGATCGCTTCTATGCCACGGTGCGTGCACTTTCCCTGCCATTTCTTCAGGCATGGATTCGTCTCCATGTCCATGGCCTGGAAAATCTTCCCGCCCAGGGGGCTCTTCTCATGGTGGCCAACCACACCAGCTATCTGGATCCGGCCTTGCTGGGGCGTGCCTCCCCCCGCAAGGTCCATTTTTTTATCAAACGCTCGGTGTGGCGTCAACGCGGCATGACCTGGTTCTTCCGCGGCATGGACTCCATCCCGACTTCAGGGGACCCCGCCGACACTTCAGGTTTGCGTGTCGGCCTGCGGCACCTGGCAGCCGGGAGTGTGGTGGGCGTCTTTCCGGAGGGTGGGCGCACGACCGATGGCAAGCCGGGTCCCGCCAAGACCGGGGTGGCCCTTCTGGCGGCACGCACAGGCTGCCCGGTGGTGGCCGTGGGCATTACCGGTGCCTTTCTGTCTCTGCCCACCGGAAGTATGATCCCACGGCCCCGGCGTGTCGACGTGCGCTTCGGTGAACCGTTCACGCTGGCGCCGGGGCGAGGACGCGAGGAGTTGGAGGCAGCAGTGATGCTCATGCAGCGCCAGGTGGCGGCTCTCCTGGAACCTCCCCTCCAGAGTTGGTCGGCGGGTTCATGAGTTTCCAGGGTGAAGCCGCCCCCGCCGAGCTGCTGGCCGTGGGGAGCGAGCTGACCGCGGGGTTGCGCCAGGACACCAACACCCTCTGGCTGCGCAGGGAACTGAGG
>JAPUKF010000230.1 GCA_027295805.1 Acidobacteriota bacterium
CCGAAAGGATGCTCTTCATCACACCCTGGCGCCAGGGCTCTCATGGCCTGTCGTGGCAAGTGACGGCAGAAGTCCGGCATGAATCAGGCCGATATCATCTTCGCTCAGAGCGGCCCAGGGCATGGCGGTGCGAACCTCTTGGAGGAAGCTGTTCAGATGGTGGCGGGACAGGCAGAACTCCTCCGCCGGCTCGTGGAACGGAAGATGAAAGGTGCCGATGAGAGAGCCTTGGCGCCAGGGTGTGATGAAGAGCATCCTTTCGGCGCGCCGGATCCGCGCCTCGGGGTCGGGAACGCTGATGGCCGTTGAGACTGCCAGTCCCACCTCGCGCAGGAGAGGTCGCTTGAGCACCAGGTTCATGGCAACCGACAGAGGTTGGGGGGCGACGCGAATGCCGGGGTCGAGCTGCAGGATACTGTCCAGGCAGGCACCCGCCGCGTTCACCGTGAGAAGGCCGCGAAGCGGGAAGCGTTCCCCGGTCTCCCCATCCTCCACGGTCACGCCGGCGATTTTGCCATGGCGCCGCAGGAGTCCGCACACGGGCGCGTGATTGGCGAGGGCAGCCCCCGCTTCGCTGGCGGACTCAGCCATGGACACCAGCAACCGTTCCGAATCCAGCATCTGAGCGTCGTACCAGAGGGCGCCGCCCGTGCAGTCGGTCGGGAGTCCCATGGGTACCAGTTCCCGGCAGCGGGACAGACTCAAGATGCGCCCCCCGGGCAGGCGGCGTTCAGGGTCGGTGGTGGCATCGCGATCCCATGCCACCAAGTCGTTCATGGCCAAGGCAACACCCATGGCCAGACGGCCACGCAGGCCGTGTCCATGTGTGGGAAGCAGAAAGCCCAGAGGTTTCACCAGGTGCGGTGCTGTGGCCAGCAGGATGCGGCGCTCCCGGATCGATTGTCGCATGCGACGGAAGTCGAGATGTTGCAGGTAGCGCAGGCCGCCGTGAACGATCTTGAGACTGTTGCTGGAATTGCCCGCACCAAAATCATCCTTCTCCACGAGGGCGACAGCAAGCCCGCGCATGGCGGCATCGCGGGCGATGGCGAGACCGGTGACACCCCCGCCGACAACCACCAGGTCGAACGTTTCCGTGGCCAGCGTCTTGAGGTTCCGCTTCATGGGATGGGATCCAGAGAAAGAGCCTCCAGGGCGAGAGCCGTATGCGGCGCCACGCCGGGGTCGACCCCAATCTCCCGGCGCAGGCGCTGCAGGCCGATCTCGTCGTCAATGTCGTACCAGGCGGCCATGCGGTGCAGGGTCAGGCCCAGCTTCTGGGCCCGTTCTGTCAGGGCCGCCATGACCCGGGGCGTGCCCCATTCCAGACCGCCATAGAAATCCGCATGCCGGCGGGTGACGGCGATGAGCACATAGCCGCCATCGGTGGCCGGCGCCACGACCAGGTCCGCCGTTTCACGCTGGCTCCACGCTTCTCTGAAAAAAGGGGCCGGCAGGGTCGGGCTATCGGAGCCGATGGTGATGACGCTGCAGGCATCATGGTCGAGAAGAGCGGCCTGCGCCGCGGACTGGCGCTGGCCCAGGTCGCCGAGGGATTGGGGAAACGCGGCGATCCCCGCAAGGCCATGGCGGGATGGGGGGCCATCCCCTTCGTAGGCGAACACCGCCCGCCCCCCCAGGCTGGTAGCAGCCGTCACTGCATGAGCAAGAGTGTCCCGGAGAAAAGCGGTATGGAGAGTGAGGGCTGTCGTCTGACCATAGCGGCGCGCCAGCCTCGTTTTCACACGGCCTGCCTCGGGCAGGCGCCCCATGACCAGGACAGCGGGGCGGCCCCGGGGAATATCAGGGCACTGCTCTTTCATGGTGGCGATGGTACCCGATGACACTTGCCTGCGGGGAGCATCCCGCCAGGGCGGCGGAACGCACAGCGGGGTTGATCTCAGGCAGACTCAAGGCCTGCCGCCGGCGGCAGGGTCGCAGGCTCCAGAGCCGTCCTGCGGCTGGCGGTGACCACCAGGGACAGCCCGAAAGGCGGTTGAATCAGCGCCTCGACACGCAACAGTCTCACCACCAGGTTGAAAAGTCGCAACTGGCCTCCAGGTAGGATCTTGCGGCGCAGCAGCCTGCCGTTGAACCACCATCCCAGAGCGCCCAGCATGTTGAAGTGAAAGCTGCGCTTGACGGTGAAGCCGCTGCGTTCTAGAAGAGCATGAAGATCCCGGCGCCGGTAGCGGCGGAAATGATCCAGGTTCCGATCGAGAGGCGAGTAGAGGATCGGGTGAGCGGGCACCAGGAGGATCAAGCGGCCATGGGGCTTGAGCATGCCTGCCAGTCCGCGCAGGGCCGCGCAGTCGTCCTCGATGTGCTCCAGGACGTTCAGGCAGATGACCGTGTCCAGTTCAAGATCACGCAGGTCGGCGCGAGTGCCTTCGTTGAGATCATAGCGGACCACCCGCACGCGGCTGTTGCCGGCGAAGCGCCGTTGCAGCTTCTCCAGGTAGGTGTCGGTGATGTCGCTCACCACCAGAATTTCCCGCCTGGACAGGTGCCCGGAGATATTGCCCAGGCCTGAGCCGACTTCCAGGACACGCTGGCCAACATCGCCACGGATACGCTCCACGATGAGGCGGCTGTAGCGATCCGTGGCCGCCATGCGGCGCAAGGTTTCGTGTCCCACGTTATCCACGCTGAAGCGGCAGCGGAAAAGCCAGTAGACGGCCTTGACGCCGTCCCGCCAGGTGATTTTCTTGCCTTCGGCGTAAGTGCGTCCGTCATAGGAGATGGGGATTTCGTAAACGCGCAGATCGCGTCGGAAAACCTTGGCGGTCATTTCCGGTTCGCAGCCGAAATCGCGGGCGCGAAGGTGCAGGCTGCGGGCCACGTCGCCGCGAAAAGCCTTGTAGCAGGTTTCCATATCGGTCAGGGTGGTGTTGTAGAGGATGTTGGTGAGGAGCGTCAGGATCTTGTTGCCCAGCAGGTGGGAGAACATGAACACCCGCCGGGCTCCGAGAAAACGGGATCCGTACACCACATCGGCTTTCCCCTTGATGATGGGGTCGATGAGCATGGGAATTTCCTCGGGGAGGTACTCCAGATCGGCGTCCTGGATGACGACGATATCGCCGGTGGTGTGGCTGAAGCCCGTGTTGAGAGCTGCTCCCTTGCCCAGGTTCTTCTCGTGGAAGAAGACCTGGATCTCGGGTGCGCGAAGAGCTTTCAGAACCTCGCGGGTGCCGTCGGTTGAGCCGTCATCCACAACGATGATTTCCAGTTCCAGGGGGAGGGCGCGCACCTGGCGCAGGATCTCCTCGATGGTGTGGATCTCGTTGTAGACCGGGATGACGATGGAAAGCTTCAAACGGACCTCCTGGCCCCCATCGTACGGCCGCGCCCCAGGAGGGTCAAGGCGAGCAGCAGGGACAGGCTGGCTCCACTGACCAGGGCCGCCATGGTCCTCTGGGGCGTGTTTCCGAAGCTCAGCACCACCTCATGCTCACCGGGAGGAACAGCAACGGCCAGGGTTCCCAAGGGAGGCCTGCGGGCGTGGGGCGTGAGGACCCCGTCGATGTGCACCGACCAGCCCGGGTAGTCGAACTGGGGGACGGAAAGAACCGCCTCGGTCGCAGCAGGAACCACCACCCGATAGGTCCGACGCTGGTTTCCGATTTCCAGGGGATAGACCACCCCCACGGCTTCTCCTCGGCTGTTTGTCAGAACGGCCTGGCGGGCCGGCCGGCGGCGGCGGAAGCCCCGCATGTCAGGGTTGCTGCGGGGCATGAGGGCGCCGGAAACGCGCAATCGCACGACAGGTGTTTCAGTATGGGCAAGTGTGAAGGTGTCCCAGTCAACGCTCCCGGCAATCCGGAGACTGATCCCCAGAACGAGCACCAGCGCGCCCATACCAACCACCAGCGCCAGTCGCCGGAAGGGTCGTCGCCACAGGTCGGTCACGGCCGCGGCCATGAGCAGGGCGGTGGCCAGGGTCAGGAAAAGGCTCAAGCGCCAGGGGAAGGCCACCGAGGCAAAGCCCGGTACCCAGCGCCAGAGAGGATCGGCGAGGCGTGTCATCCCCAGAGTGGCGCCCAGGGCCAGCGCCATGTATCGGTGGAGTGGATCCATGGGCGCATCGGGTCGGCGCATGGTGAGCCGGCAGAACCAAGCCATGGCGGCGAGGCCCAGGGTAAGAGGCACAAGGAGCCGGATCCAGCCGAGGGTGGGATTGTTCAAGCGGCCGCTGAAATCGGGGTGGACGGGATCTCCCGACACCTGCACATGGCTGGGGAAGAAAAGATAATGGGCATCGAAGCGGTAGATTGGATTCCCCTCCAGCCAGTCGGCATGGACCAGCGGCCGCTCCAGAACCGCCGGTCCCACGTACGCGGCCGCGCAGCCGACGCCCAGCAAGAGGGCCAGGGCAACGATCCCGACTCCTCGGCGGCCCCGGGGAAGGACCCAGGCCAGGGCGATCCAGGCGCTGAGAAACGCAGTGGGCAAATGGGACAGGGCCAGACCGGCGAACGCGGCGGCTGTCCCGGCCAGATGAGGCTGAGGGCGGCGATCCAGGGCAAGAAAGAGAAGGGGCAGAAAGACGAATGTTGCCGCTTCGGCGAGGGCAAAGCGGCTGAAGAGATCCACGGCGTGGTAGGGGAGCAGGACCCAGAACGTCGCGGTGAGGATGGCTGCCGATGCCGTGGGTTTTCCCGCACGGCGGGCACCCAGGAGGCCGGCGCCGGCCGCGGCAGCCAGGGTGAGGAAAAAGAGACCGGCGCGGAAGGCGGCAAACAGATCCAGCCCGGCCGCGTGCAGACTCGCCACCAGGGCAGTGGCCAGGGGAGGATAAAAAATGAAAGCAGGCGCGCCGTAGCCCAGGTTGGCGTGGGTCAGCCAGCGCGGGTAGAGGAGCCCTTCACGCAACCCGGCGCTGAAGTCCTGGACGAACTGGACATGCTCGCCCACATCGTCGCCGCGAGGCAGGGTCGTGTGGACAAAGAGAGGGGCCACGCTGAGGCCGGCCACTGTCAGAAGAGCCACCCCCACCATGAGGAGCCGGAGGATGCCGGGGACGCGCCCCGGGCTCAAGGCGCCGGTGGCTGCGGCGACGGTGCGGTGACCTCCATGACGATGGCGGCTTTAAAGCCGTTCCCCACCAAGGCTGCCCAGACCAGGCCCATGTCGGCAGGTTCTCCCTTGAGAAGCAGGCGCTTCTCCGGATCCAGGCCGCGGGATTTCAGGAGCGTTTCAAGATGGGAGGGATAGAGGAAGAACCGTCGCTCATCCAGGACCTCCTGCACAGCGATCTGGCCCGCTGAGAGATCCTGGCTGCCGGCCGGCATGACCGTAACAAAGGCGGCGCCATCAGGAGCCTCCCCGGGCAGCCGGGCCGGGTCCGCACGCAGATGGAGGCGGGGTGTCAATCCTTCTGCCCGCAGAGCCATCCGCGCCATGGGCAAGGGATAGCCCGAGAACACGCCCAGAGCCTTCCGTCTGTTCCAGGCTTCGAAGCCCCCATCCAGAACGTTCACCGTTTCGACACCTGCATAAGACAGCAGCCATGCCACCCAGCCATCGTTGCGCCCGGGCAGGCTGAGATCGTAGATGACCACCGGTCGGTCGGGCCTCAAGGGGGCATCTCCGAGTGCCTGCAGAACGCGTTCGGGCTCGGGAGCCGGGCCGCTCAGCACCGCTTCCTGGAGACGGGCCACATCCACGGGGAAGCTCCGGGGTATATGTCCTTTCAGGTAGACCTGGAAAGGGCGGATATCCAGCACCGTGAGTAACGCAAGGTCCTGGCGCAGGATGTCCAGCTCCAGAAGTTCCACCTCTCGCGGCGGACGTACTGCGGTTTGAGCCGCCACCACGGCCGGCGGGAGACTGATCGCCAGGAGGACCAGCAGGACACCCGGTCTTGGGTTCAAGAGCCTGCCTCCACCGGAACGGCCAGAGCCTCGTGCAGTTCCAGGCCTTCTGGATCATGAGGATCCAGCGTCAGTCCCTCCGAAATATGAAGGCGCGCGTCGTGAAGCCGTCCGCCCTGGGCGAGGACCGCGCCCAGGCGAAAGTGAGTAGTGGCTGTGGAACGCAGTGCCAGCGCCTTTTCGTAGTTGTCGATGGCACTGCCCCGGTCACCATTGGCTGCGCATGCGTCACCCCTCGCCAGCCAGTAGCGCTCCGGGAAAGCGACCTTCTCCAGTGAGACGCGATCCAGCCAGAGAAAAGACGATTCCGGTCGGCCTGCCGCGATTTCAACGAGAGCACGCTGGATCAGAGCCGCGGCGTAAACCGGATCCGCCTCCAGGGCGCGTGTCAGGAGATTCCGGCGCTGTTCCGGATCCTCGACAAGCATGGCCCGGGTATACAACTCAACACTGGAAAGGGGAACCGTGCTCATCTCCTGCATGGGCGTGATCCGATGCTTCGCAGGCTGACGCTGGGATCGTGGCACCAGATCGTGCACAAATTTCTGCTGGAGGCGATGAAGATCAGCCAGCGCGCCCCGCACTTCCACTGGTTCCCCCTGCTCCAAACCCTGCGCGGACACGGTATGACCGCGGATGGAGAGGCCGTGATCGGCAAGGAGAGCATACTGCCCCACCACAATCCGGTCGGCCCCAAGGCGTCGAGCCAGAAGAATGGCCGAGGCCAGAGTCACAGGCTCCCGGCTGTCCAGGCCTATCTCCACCAGGCCGTCACGACGCCTCTGAGGGGACACCCCGGCGACGCCGGCCGCCAGCAGGTGATCGGTCAGGCCGATGGCCATGGCTTCACCCATCCAGTAAAGACTGTCTTCGCGGGTCTGGTTGGTGAAGGGGAGGACGACGTAGCGATCCCCGGCCATGACCCCGGCCGACGAACCTGCGGCCAGAAACAAGAGAAGGGCAGCCATCATGAGGCGTGGAATTTTAATCATCTCGCTCCCTCCTCATCGGTGAGTGTCTCCGGGGCAACCATGCGCCCGAAGAACATCTTTCCGGCAGTTGTCTGCAGCACTGAGGTGACAAGAATATCCACGTTCTTCCCCACATGATCCCGGCCGTCATCCACGACGACCATGGTTCCGTCATCCAGGTAGGCGACTCCCTGGCCGGCTTCTTTGCCGGTCTTGAGCACAAAGACTCGCATGGGCTCGCCGGGGAGGACCACCGGCTTGAGAGCGTTGGCCAGATCGTTGATGTTCAGGACAGGAATATCCCTGACCCGGGCTACTTTGTTGAGATTGAAATCGTTGGTCACCAGCTTGCCACCGGTTCGCCGCGCAAGTTCGATCAGTTTCAGATCGACCTCCCGGATCTCGGGAATGGCCTCCTGTGTGATCTCGATCTGAACTGAAGGCAGGCCTTTCATGGCCTGCAGTATCTCCAGGCCTTTGCGCCCGCGGGCCCTCTTGAGAGAATCGGATGAATCGGCTACCTGCTGCAACTCGCTCAGGACAAATTGGGGAACCATGATGCGGCCGTCCAGAAAACCGGCTTCAATCACGTCGTGAATCCGCCCGTCAATGATGACGCTGGTGTCGATGATCTTGGGCGCAATGCGGGGTTCGGTTCCCTGCCACGCATCCCGCAGGGATGAAAGACTGAGGCCGCTCCCCTTGCGTGCGCCCACCGTGGCGCCCACGTAGATGAGGCCCACGGCCAGGAGGGGGAAGAATGAGGCACCGGCAGATCCCCACACCTGCCCTGGCGCGAGACTGGCCAGAAGGCGCGCAGCCAGTGCTCCCAGGATACCTCCCAGAAAACCGCCGGCCAGGGTGCAACTTGCCTGGCGGGACAGGATCCGTTGCAACCCCACCGCCCCCAGAGCAAGGAGAAGACCCGCGGCGGCGTCGCCCACCCGATTCAGAGGGCCGGGAGGGAAAAAACGCGACACAGGAGTCAGGAGCAGCGCCAGTGCAGCCAGAAGCAATGTCAGAACCAGGCCGGAATTCAGAAAACGGCGAATGGCACACCTCCGGAGTTCAGTTTAACATTCCATCCGTAATGAACCAGTCGGGGTCCAGACGTGGTCCAGGCGCCCGGCTTTGTAGGTCAGGCGTGGGACCCGGCCTCCCAGAGTGGTCAACCATTCATAGGCGGTGCGCCCCGTGCGGCCCGCAAGTTCTTCCAGGGAGATGGCAGCATCGCCATGGCGACCGATGATGGTCACCACATCGCCCGGGTGGGCGCTCAGTCGGGTTCCCAGATCGACCTGTGCCAGATCCATGTTGACGGCGCCCACATACGGGACACGCTCCCCATTCAGGATAGCTTCGGCCCGCCCGGCGCAGTCCCGCCACAGGCCGTCGGCATAACCGGCACTGATGACTCCCAGGCGGGTGTCGGTAGGGGAGGCCCAGGTTCCCTCGTAACCCACCGGGACCCCCGCGGTCACCTCTTGAAGCAGGACCAGGGTGGCGCGCAAGGAAAGCACGGGAGCCAGACTCGCAGGCGGTTGCAAGGTCGGCGCGGGGGACACGCCATAAAGCAGCAGCCCGGGCCGGGCCATGTCGCACGCCGCCTGGGGAAAACCGCACAGAGCCGGCGACGAAGCCAGGTGGCAGGGGATGTCCCGCTGCGCCAGCTCCCGCACGCGCCTCACGGCGTTGCTGAATCGCTCCAACTGGCGCTGGGCCGCTTCATCGCCGGGCTCATGAACCGATGCCAGGTGGGAGAAGACGGCTTGCAGATGGCAGTGGCTGCAGCCGGCCGCGACCTCCATGAAGGCTTCCAGGTGACCGGGCGGCAGACCCATCCGGGTCATGCCTGAGTCGATTTCAAGGTGAAAGGAGGCGCTGTGGCCGCTCAGAGCCGCCGCATCCTCCAGCCGGCGCAGGTCCTCCACCCGGGACAGGGCCGGCATGATGTCATGATCCAGAAGAGGGACGGCTCCTCCAGCCGGCAGTGGTCCCGAGAGAAGAATGGGCAGGCCAATGCCGCCGCGGCGCAGGGCAATCCCTTCTTCAGGCAGCGCCACCACTAGGCCGGCGGCGCCGGCGCTCTCGAGAGTAAGGCTGCAGTCCAGGGCGCCATGACCATAGGCATCGGCCTTCACGACGCACCACAGGGGCCGGCCGCCGGCTGCTTCAGTCAGAACGCGGAAATTGGCCGCCAGTGCGTCCAGATCAATTTCCAGCCAGGTTGGGCGACGGCCAGCCAGGATGCCCGGCACTCGGGGAGCGGGGGGGGGCAAGCTCACCCCACCTCTTCGTGCCTGTCAGGATCGTGGAAAGTCGTGTAGTTCTTGACAAAAATCAGATCCACGGTCCCGATGGGCCCGTTGCGCTGCTTGCCGATGATGAGTTCGGCCAGGCCCTCCAGTTCAGGATCCTTATCATCGTAGACTTCCGGACGGTACAGAAACATGACGACGTCGGCGTCCTGCTCGAGGGATCCACTTTCGCGAAGATCCGACAGCTGCGGCTTTCTGTCCGTACGCGACTCGACCGCGCGGCTGAGCTGTGAGATGCCGATCACCGGCACCCGTAACTCCATCGCCATCTCCTTCAAGCTCCGGCTGATCTCTCCGATTTCCAGGTTTCGGTTCTCCCGGC
>JAPUKF010000231.1 GCA_027295805.1 Acidobacteriota bacterium
ACCGGGGGGGGCGCCCGGGCGTATACCCGCCCGCTGGGGTTTGAGGGTTGGCTTCGCGCCGTCGTCATTGCCCGAGGAGGCGGCCCGGGCGGCGCTGGCGGGGCCCACCGCCGGGTATCCCAGAGACTGCAGAAGACGCGCTCCCAGGGGGTCCCAGATGTTGGGAAGGATCAGCAGCCCGGGGCCGTCATGAAGGCTGAGGAAGAGCCTGGCTTTCTCCCCAAGTTGCTGCTGGTCGCCTGTGGCGCCGGGTTCGTGGTTCATGAGCATCCTCCCGCTGATCCGGGGCCGGATGGCACCGGTAAGCCAAAGCGCCTTACTCCAGGCTGGTGGTGACGTAGAGCTGGGAGAGCATGCGGCGGTAGGAGTAGACATACGCCTGGGCATCATGGGTCATGATGATGATATCGATCTTGAAGACACCGGAGGTGTCGGCGGGCATCAGCTCCCGGACCAGTTCTCGTTCACCGCTCTCGGTGTGCACACGAAAAATTCGGGCCGGCAGACTTTGTAGAGCATAGACGTAGAGAGACCGGCTGTCGGCGGTCCATTGGATGGGGACTTCTCCGAGTTCAACGCCGGGAACATCCCTGCTCTCTCCGCCGGCCATGGGATAGAGAACGGTTTGACCTCTCAGAGAAGTCGTGGCGAACCAGCGCTCGTCGGGTGAGATGGTGTTATAGGGAAGACCTCGACTGCTTCCTTCGGGCGTGATGGGCCGGGGCTGGCCACCCTCCAGGTCGGCCAGGAAAGTCCGGTTGGCCTCTCCCTCCAGATGGCCGTTCACCAGGATGCCATCGCCGCTGGGCAGCCATTGGGCCCACAATCCGGGCTGCAGAGTGCCCCAATCCAGTTGCCGCGCCTGGCCGGCGCCTGTGGGGATCAACTCCGGCTTGGGGTCGGTGAACGCATCGCGGAACGACAGCACCCAGCGTCCGTCCGGCGACAGGGCCACGGCCAGGCCCTGGCCAATCTGGATTGGCTTGCTGCCGTCCACGCCACGGGTATAGAGAAGATAGCCGCCTGGAGTGCCGAGCCCCTCCTCTTCAAACAGGACGGTCCGGCCGTCGGAAGTAAGGCCCCGGGCTGCCGTCCAGTTGAACCAGGAAAGGATCTGCTCTGGCTCTCCAGGAGCGCGCCCGGCCATCTCCCGACGAATATTGGAGGTGCTCAGCAGGGCGCGGCCATCTGGAGAGATATCCAGGAGAATACTCGGGAGATCGGAGTTTCGCAGGACGCGGGTCTCGCCAGTCAGGGATATGGCCCGCAATGTCGTTCCGTCCTTGACCCAGAGCTCCCGGCCATCCGGCGACCAGGCGACTCCTCCGCCACCGTAAGGACCCAGAGAAGTCTTCTTGCCGGCGAGGTCGATAAGGGAAAGGGCCCCGATGTTGTCTCCACGCACCGGGTGATCCCGGAAAACAATATGCCGGCCATCACGCGCCACTCGCAAGCCGCTGACCCAGCCCTCGGTCTCATAGAGAACCTTGCCCAGGGGAAATTCGATGCGATAGCGGCCATCTTCTTCCCGGGCCACGGCCAGGGAAGTGCCATCGGGAGCCCAGTCCGCTTCGTGGACGTTCTTGAGGACTTCCCGGGGCGCACTCCCTTGCAGTGACACCTGGGCCAGGGTGCCGCTGGCCTCCCAGCCATAAGTGAAATGGCGGTTCATGGAAATGGCCATCTCGCCTGTGGACGAGACGGACAGGAGGTCGGCTGACCCCATCTCCAGGGAACGGGAGCCTGGCACACCGGTGCGGGCGCTGAACAACTCGAACGGTTTCCCGTTCCAGGCGGCGCCGTAGATGACGGTTCGTCCGTCGCCGGCGAAGCGTGCTGTGCTCACCAGGCCCTGGCGAAAAGTCAGAGGCGTCGTGGTGGTGGGCCGCAAGCCGGGCCGTGGGATAATGGTATACATGGCCAGAGTGCCGGCGACGGCTCCCAGGGCAGCGGCGCCACCTAGCCAGGCCCAGGGGAGGGAGCGGCGGGGGCGCGGCCCCTCCATGGCGGAGGCCGGCTGCGAACCCGAGGCCGTGGACGACGAAAGGGCGCCAATCTGGAAGGCCAGATCCCGGACCGACTGGAAGCGTTCCTCGGGATTCTTCTCCAGGCAATGAAGGACGATCCTCTCCAGGTTGGCAGGAAGGGGCTGGCCGGAGGCCGACAGATCAGGCGGGTCTTCTTTGAGTATGGCGCTCATGGTCTCAACGGCGGAGTCGCCGCGGAAGGCCCGCAGGCCGGTGAGCATCTCGTAGAGGATGGCGCCCAGGCTGAAGATATCCGAGCGGGAGTCGACGCTCCGGCCGCGCACCTGTTCGGGAGACATGTAACCGGCTGTCCCCATGACCACACCCGGTGTCGTTTCGATGGCTGCCGTGGGCGCCTGGGTGGGGATTGCGGTGCCGCTTTCGGCGCCGGTCACTCTCGCCAGACCGAAGTCGAGAATCTTGACCCGGCCGTCGCGGCTGATGAACAGGTTGTCGGGTTTGAGGTCGCGATGGATGATGCCCCGCTCATGAGCAGCGGCAAGGCCGTTGGCGATCTGCCGCCCGAACTCCATGGCCTTCCTGTGTGGCAGCGGTCCCTGGGAGAGCACCTGGCTCAGGGGTTCGCCTTCCAGGAGTTCCGTGACGGCGAAGGCAATAGCGTGTTCATGGCCGAAATCGTGGATGGCCATGATGTTGGGGTGTGAAAGGGCGGCCACCGCTTTGGCCTCGCGCTCGAAGCGGCTGCGGCGCTGGTTGTCCGTAGCAAAGGCTGGAGGCAGAATCTTGACGGCCACATCCCGGTCCAGACGGGTATCCCGGGCCTTGTAGACTTCCCCCATGCCGCCCTCGCCGATCTTTTCACCGATGCGGTAATGGCCCAGCATCTGGCCGGGTTGCAAGGTTGCAGGTTGTGGTGTCATGAGGGCGCAGCC
>JAPUKF010000232.1 GCA_027295805.1 Acidobacteriota bacterium
TCGGTCAGCCGGGCCACCACGCCGACGCTCTCATTCTTTCTCATGAGGCCGTTGTCGATATGGAGGAGCTTGAGCTGGTCCGTCCCCAGTGCTTCTTTGAAAAGCATGGCGGCGACGGTGGAATCAACTCCACCCGACGCCAGGAGGAGCACCACCCGCTGCCCCACCTGTTTGCGGATGGCGGCGGCGCGCTCCCCGACCTGGTCGCCAACCGTCCAGTCCTCCCTGGCGCCGCAGATATCGAAGACAAAGTTGCGCAGAATCCGTTCCCCGCAAGGTGTGTCGTCAACCTCGGGATGAAACTGCAGCCCGTAATGACGACGTTTCTCATGGGCGATGGCGGCGAACCGATGACCCGACGCCGACCGGTCACCGCCGCGGGAGTAACCCAGTTCCACGAAGCCCTCGCCCAGACGGGTCACCGTATCGCCATGGCTCATCCATACGGTCTCCTCCTGGGCCAGGCCGCGCAGAAGAGGCGACTCAGTGACTGTGTGCAGCAGTGCTGCGCCGTATTCCCTCCTGGTGTGGTCCACGGACCCGCCGCCGTGCTTGGCGATTTCCTGGTGGCCAAAGCAGAATCCCAGCACCGGAGTGTCCAGATCCATGATCTCACGGGTCCACCCGGCATCTTCATCGAGGGCGCTCAGGGCGGGGCTGCCCGAGAGGATGAAGCCCTTGTACCCATGAAACGAGTCCACCGGGTCATCGGGATCCCGGATTTCGGCATAGACGCCAAGGGCGCGGATCTTGGTGGCGATGAGGTGGACATACTGGCCACCAAAATCCAGAACAGCGATACGGTCGTGCTTCATGGCGTCTCCAGAGCGCGCATTCTAGAGCATCCGGAGATCTGCCTGCCGGGCCCTATTCTGCGGTGCAGTCGAAGGCGGCCCGGGCCACCACGCGTCCCTGGGCATCCCGCGCTTCGACCGTCCACTGTCCTTCGGAGCCACGCTTCAGGGTCTTGCGGCTGGAGTTGCGCCAGTGGGGTCCGCCCAGGGTACGCTTGTAGGTCATGACCGGGCGCCCTTCCCGCAGCCAGACATGTACCAGGAGATCTCCCTTGTTCCCGCCCAGCGTGCGGGTCCAGAACCAGACCTGGGTCCCCACGGGAAAACGGTCGTCACGCCCGGTCAACTGGCGCTGGCTGACGCCGGTCCCGACGCCGAAATCCACCACATCCAGGGGGCTGTCGGTGGGATCGAGGGCCTGCGCCGGAGAGGGCGGGGGCGTGTCGCCTGCCGGAGAAGAGGCCGTGGCGGGCGGCTCGGTGCCGGGGGCCAGGTCGCTCTCCAGGGTGCCATCCTTCGCCGGGGGACGGTCCCCGGTGGCGGCGGCAACAGGTTGGGCTGGAGACATGGCCGGCGCTCCATCCCCTCGACCCTGCCCGGATCCGCCGGACGGCCACAACAGCCAGGTGGCGGCGATGAGGAGAAGCACGGCACCCGTCGCCATGAGGACTCTCTTGACCATGACCCAGTCCAGCACCAGGGTGGTCTGGTCGCCATCGTCCCTGAATTCCACCAGGCGGTTCTCGGCGCGTGGAATCTCGCGCTCGACATCCGGAGTGCGGAATCCCAGGGACTTCTCCTCGCGGGTGTAGGCGCTGACTGCTTCCTCCGGGTCGATGCCGATATGCCGGGCGTAGGCCCGCACAAAGCCCTTGTTGAACGGTCCTCCCGGCAGACGCTCGAACTCGTTGGACTCCAGGGCCTCAAGGAGGTGCAGGCCCACATTGGTCGCCGCGGAGACATCGGAGAGTTCGATCCCCCGATCTTCGCGTGCGGCCTTCAATCTTTCGCCGAATGAGGTCATGCCCTGGTCGTCCCGAAATCTGCCGGCGGCAACCCCGCCGGGAGCCAACAGGGTAGCGGAGGCGGACGCTCCTGCCAATGGTGCCATTGTTCCCAGGGCTGGTAACGTGGCCAGGAGTTCAGGATGCGTGGCTGATCCAGTGGGGAGAGGCCAGGTGGTCAGAAAGGAGGTTCAGATGAGATCGACGGTCTGTTCCCTGGGTCTGCTGGCGTCGCTGATCCTGGTGGTCGCGCCCCGGGCCGGTGGATCTGATGGCGCCTCCCTGCAGGCGGTTCTGCCGCCAGTGGCAAACTGGGCGGGGAAGAGCCTCTCGCTGGTGGCCGGGGAAGACGACCCCTGGATCACCCCCTGTGAGGCACGTGGCCTGCTCAGGACGCCTCCGTCTGTCGAGACCATGGCCTGGCTTGCAGATCTCACCGCAGCGGCGCCGGAGATCCGGATGCTGTCCATCGGCCGCAGCCATGAGGGGCGCGAGATTAACATGTTTCTGGTCTCTCTGGAGGGCGCGGCGACGCCCGGTCGCATGGCGGCCAACGGTCGACCGGTGGTTCTGGTGCAGGGTGGCATCCACGCGGGGGAGATCGATGGCAAAGATGCCGGCATGATGCTGCTGCGGGACATGACGGTGGCGGGGAAGCGGCGGGCACTGCTGGAAAAGGTGAACGTCCTGTTCATTCCCATCCTCAACGTGGATGGCCACGAACGATTCTCCGCCTGGGGGCGGATCAACCAGCGCGGTCCCGCCGAGATGGGTTGGCGCACCAATGCCCGCAACCAGAATCTCAATCGCGACTATGCCAAGCTGGACACGCCGGAGATCCGCGCTCTGGTGGGTGTCATCAATGAGTGGCGCCCTGATCTCTATGTGGATATCCATGTGACCGATGGCATGGATTTTCAGTACGACATCACCTGGGGTTATAACGGCCCCCACGCCTATTCCCCTGCCGCGGCTGGATGGCTGGAGAATCGTCTGACTCCGGCGGCCGACAGGGCGTTGACTGCCATGGGGCATATTCCCGGACCTCTCTTCTTCCCGGTGGACGGGCGCGATATGTCCAGGGGACTGATCCAATGGACGGCGTCACCGCGCTTCTCCAATGGCTATGGTGATGCTCGCCACCTGGCCACGGTCCTGGTTGAGAATCATTCTCTCAAGCCGTTCGGGCAGCGGGTTCTGGGGACATATGTCTTCCTGCGCAGTGTCCTGGAGACCCTTGGCGCCCATGGGGATGAGCTGAGGCGTGCCAACATCCTGGACCGGGCACGACGTCTCAACGCCCTCCCCCTCTCATGGAAGATCCCGTCCTCCCGGGCACCAGAAAAGTTCACTCTGTCCGGCATCGAGCAGGAGCGGGTGCCGTCTGAGATCTCGGGAGGGGAGCGGGTGGTCTGGACCGGCCGCGAGGTCAGCCAGGACGTCCCCTGGATGGTGGCGGATGAGGTCGTGAAAGCGGTGACTCCGCCAGTGGCCTACTGGATCCCGCCCCAGTGGCAGGAGGTCATCTCCCGGTTGAAGCTCCATGGCATCCAGATGAAGACTCTTAGCCGGGAGAAGACCATCCGGGTGGAGATGTACCGCCTGCAGGAACCGGAACTGGATGGGTCTCCATTTGAAGGGCATGTGCGCGTGAAAGCAGACACCGTCATGGAGGAGAGGGATGAGCGCTATGCGGTGGGGTCGGTCCGCGTGCCGGTGGACCAGCCTCTGGGCGCGCTGGCCATGCTGCTCCTGGAGCCGGCCGCCCCGGACTCATTCTTCCGCTGGGGCTTCTTCCTGGAGGTGTTGCAGGCCACCGAATACGTGGAGGATTACGTGATGGACCCCATGGCCCAGCAGATGCTGGCCGACGATCCGGAGCTGGCCGGGCAGTTCCGCCAGGCACTGACGGATCGGTCGTTTGCCGGGGATCCGGGCCGGCGGTTGCGGTGGTTCTACCGGCGTACGGCCTGGTCCGATGACCGCTGGAACCTCTATCCGGTGGGCAGGGAGGTTCCCGTCTCCGCGGCCCACAATCGGTAGAATCCACATGTTGCAAGAATTTGAGCGTTACCCAGTGCCCTGGGGCCCGGCGAGTGCGGATCGGGTGTCCGCAGCATGGGCAAAAAGACCATCCTGGGGCGCTTTATCCTTGCACTTTTCACCTGAATCCGTAAACTGATTGGGCAGATAGTCGTGTGCCGTGGTGTGCCAGGCTAGTACAAATAGCAGGGGAGGCCATCGATCCGGTAGGGGGTGTATCCGGGTGAAGAGAGTTCAATGGTTCTGTGTGTCCGCCGTTTTGATGGCGGGGCTGGTTTTTTCGGGAACATCGCCCGAGAGGCAGGGAATTTCGTCCTCTGGCTGTGAACCTGGCGTGGATATCCAGGTCTCCGCGCGGGTTGTGGAGATCATCGAGCAAGGTGCCAAGGCCCATGTCGTCATCGAGATGCTGCTGGCTTCCCGTTTAGACCTGACCTCATTCCGCATTCACCAGTCGAGACTCAGCGTCCCCTCAAGGGGAGGTGCGAGGCTGGGGGTGGCCCGCAGCACGGCAGAAGCTCTCACCCCCATGGTGCTGTATGAAGCGGACCCTGGCCGCCTGAGCGGGAGGATCGAATCCGCCTTTCAGACGACCGTGCCGGCATCAAGGCGTCTCCTGCGCCGTGGCGACCTGGTGGCGGCTGAAGATGCCACGCTGATCCGTGAGGGCGCGCCGCAGGCCATCCGCTATACGGTGACATTGAGTCGTGGTCTGGACCACCATCTCCTTCTGGATGTGGCTGCCGAGGACTCCAGAGGCGAAATTCATGCCGCCCAGGCCTACGTGCGCGTGGGGCTTGACCCACGCACTCAGCCCGAGCGGCTGGAGGGCCTGGTGCAATTCCGTGCCAGGCAGGTCCGCTGATGGCGGCATCTCCCGGTGGCCGTATCAGGGCCTTGGCCCTTGTGGCGTGCTCTTTGTGCTTGAGCTTCTGGTCTGGATCCGCCATGGCAGCCTGGACGGCAAGCGGTCAGTTCCTCTATGCGGACCGGGTCTTTGATGAGACGGGCTTTACCGGCTCCGAGCCGCCACGTCCCATTCGTCTGGCCGATGT
>JAPUKF010000233.1 GCA_027295805.1 Acidobacteriota bacterium
ATGCCAGAACGGCCGCCTGGTCCCGCCGGTTCTCCGGCCAGAAGGGTGAATCCTGGGCAAAGTAGTGCAGGATGGCCCCCGATTCGCGAAGAAAGGTTCCGTCTTCCAGTTCCACAACCGGCACCCGTCCCTGAGGGTTTCGCGCCCTGTGGGACGGGCTGCGCTGCTCACCGGCCGCGGCATCGATTTCCCGGACCTGGAACGGAATGTCCATCTGGGTGAGCAGCAGACGGACCTTGTAGCAGTTTCCCGACGACTGATACGAGTAGAGCTTCAGCATGAACGGCCTCCCGCGCCCCCGCCTGCCATTGTGGCATAAGAAAAGGGGGCGGCCATGGGCCGCCCCCGGTGACTTTCAATGAAAACGATTTACTTGCAGGTCTTGCCGCCTGGCCTCCCCCTGCACTTGTTTGAGCAGCAGTCGCCGTCATCGACGCGCCCCGTGAGATTGATACAGGTCTCAAGAAGCAGGGAGGTCAGAAAAGACTGCGGATCAGGAGCAGAAACCCCAGACAGGCCAGGGGAACTCCCAGGGGAGCGCCCACCACGGTGAGGGTGATGAGGACGCCGACAGAGATGAGCAGGAGACCGATGACAGCGGTCAGCAATCTTCCCAGGAGCGTCAGGAGGAATGCCAGAGTATCCGCCATGGCCGCCAGGGGCCAGAGGATCCAGGGGGTGCGGTGCCGCAGGGCCATACCTGTCATGGGTGAACCTCCAGGGGGAACTCAGCCCAGAACAGGCCGCGGAATTCATCCGGGGAGAAATCCATGGCCTGATCCTGGGGATAGAGAAGGTGGATCTTCGCCGCTACCGTCGGGGCCACGCTGGTGCCGTGGCAGGTCAGGCAGGGCGGCTTGATGGTGATCGGTTCCACGTAGCCTATCCGGTTGATGGCGAGACGGACCACTCGCGGCGCTCGTCGTGCCGGGTCGGCGACATATTCGGCAAGCAGCGGACGCACCCAGTCCCTCGGCGCATTCTCGGGATTGCGGAGCCGGTGGCTGGACCGGCCCATCTCGATGCCGGCGGCGCTCAGCCGGCGGGCGATGGCCGGGGCCTGCAGGCGGCAGGCCTCCATGGCCGTGGCAGGCCCGTCGGCCATGGCCGACATGAGGGCGGCTTTGAGTTCCTTCTTGAACGGCCGGGTGATCTCGGCGCCGCGAGCCGACCATGCCGCTCCATCTTCCGGGTTGACGGGCTGAGTGTATGCGCCGGGCGCTGTTACCATGCCGGCCCAGATGAGGCCGATCACCAGGTTGCGCCCCAGGGGTCCGGCGCCGGTCATGATGGCGGCGGCGTGAGAGGTTCGTCATCATCCACGGCCCGGTTGGCATCGGCAACCGGTTCGTCTTCCACGCCGGCAGACGCCGCGATCCGGGACAGGTCGGAACTGGTGTCGGCGGGCAGTTCTGATACCGTCTTGAGGCGGTTTTTCATGGCGCGGGTGCGGGTCTCGGTCTCTTCCAGAGTCCGAAAGACAGTGCCCACCTGTTTCTTCATCTTCTCGAGAACTTTGCCGAACTTGCCGAATTCCGCCTTGACCGCGGAGAGCACGGCCCAGACTTCGCTGGCGCGCTCCTCGATGGCCAGGGTCTGGAAGCCCAGGCGCAGGCTGCTGAGAATCGCCGCAAGAGTGGTCGGTCCCGCCACCACAATGCGGAACGACTGCTGCAGATCCTCCACTAGGCCGGGCTGGCGCAGAATCTCGGCATAGAGACCCTCGGTGGCCAGGTACATGATGGCGAAGTCGGTGGTGGCCGGTGGCTCAAGATATTTGTCGTGGATTTCCCTGGCCGATGCCTTGACCGTGCGCAGCAGGGCGGAAACGGCTTTTTGCACGGCGTCCGCGTCTCCTGCGTCGGCGGCCTCCTGCAGGCGCAGGTAGTCTTCCTGAGGAAACTTGGAGTCGATGGGCAGCCATACCCTGGTTCCCGGATCATCACTGCGCCCCGGCAGGCAGACGGCGTATTCCACCATTTCTCTCGACCCCTGCCTGGTCTGAACGTTGCGGGCGAACTGATCGGGAGTTAGCATCTGTTCCAGGAGTGCGCCAAGTTGCACCTCGGCCCAGGTGCCTCTGGCCTTCACGTTGGTGAGAACCCGTTTTAGATCACCCACTCCGGCGGCCAGGGATTGCATTTCGCCCAGGCCCTGGTGCACCTTCTCCAGGCGATCGCTGACCAGCTTGAACGACTCACCCAGGCGCTTTTCAAGAGTGGTTTCCAGCTTCTCATCCACCGTCTTGCGCATCTCTTCCAGGCGCTTCCGGTTATCCTCCTGAAGTTCTCGCACCCTGCTATCCAGGGTGGTGCGAATCCGGTCCAGAGTCGCCTGATTGGACTCGGTCAGCTCACTCAGTTGTCTGGTCATGCCACTGATCTGGTTCTTCTGGATCTCCGCCAGCCCCGCCAGATGAGTGGAGACCGTCTCCAGGTTCTTGGCCTGCCCACCGGCCAGCTCCTCCCGCAGGCTCCGGGAATTTCGGCTTGATTCCTCCCGGGCGGCACGCAATTCTTCCCGGAGAACCTGCGTGGGGTCACCCTGCCGGCCTGCAAGTCTCCGGAGCACCAGGACCAGGAGCACCAGGCTGGTGGCCGCCGCCAGGGCGAGAAAGGGGAGGAGAATATCTGCCATGAGTGCCTCCCGGTTCAAGAGCTGGTGAGCATCTCGCCGGTGGTCAGGTAGTGGTTCAGGGCTGCTTCCCATTCTCGCATGAAGTTCCGGTACCACTCCTCGGTGAATTCTTTCAGAAACGCTTCGCCCAGGGGCCCCAGGGCCGTGTACTCATAGGAAATCTCGGCCTTGGTGCCTTGCTCCCCGCTGGTGCTCAGGGCGATCTCAAGCTTGCAGACCGTGTGATCGGGCGTGATCTTGACCATCTCGAGGATGCCGGCGCCGGCGTCGTGGCGGGTGATGACCCAGACGGCATCCTGGGGCGCGGCCTCGGTGATGAAAATGCCATCCTGTTCAGCCAGCCCCGAGGCGGTTATCACTCGTTTCGGGTTCCAGTTGGGGACCCAATCCCTTTCCCGGACCGGGCAGAGCAGGGGGAACACCCTGTCAGGCGGACCCGTGAGAGTCTGTGTGTATGTGTGTCGA
>JAPUKF010000234.1 GCA_027295805.1 Acidobacteriota bacterium
CTGGGTGCCTTCCCGGCCGCCACGCCCATCCTGGCGGCCGCTGAACCTCAGCGATCCCTGGTCCTTCTCGCAGGTGGCGATGTCACCCTGGGTTATCATCTCCCTGAGTTCCGGGATGAGTTGATAGCCCGGGGCATGAGCGCAGCAGAGAGCGCAGCCTATCCCTTCGCCCGCATCGCAGCAATCACCCGTGCGGCGGATCTCTTCCTGGTGAACCTGGAGGGGACACTGACCACCCAGGGACAGCCGGTCGAAAAGAGCTTCAACTTCAAGGCCGAGCCACAGGATGTGGCCATCCTGCAGACCGCAGGCGTGGATGTTGTCAGCCTGGCCAACAATCATGCGCTTGATTACTCCGCCGAGGGTCTGAGACAGACGCGGGCGACCCTCCTGCGCGCCGGCATCGCCGCCTTCGGTGCCGGCCGTGATCTGGCCGAGGCCAGGCGCCCGGCGATTCTGGAGCGCAACGGCGTCCGGGTGGGCTTCCTGGGCTACCTGTTCATGGGAGATCACACCATCGAACCGGAGGTCATCTATGCCGGCCCCGGGCGGGCCGGCGCGGCCGGCACCCATAAAGATCTGCCGACACTCCTGCACTGGATCAGAGAGGATGTCACCGCCCTGCGCCCGCGGGTGGATCTGCTGGTGGTGGTTTTCCACGGCGGCCGCGAGAGCAGCAACCTGATCGAGCCGTACCAACGGCAGGTGGCCGAGACGGCGGTGGCCGCCGGCGCGGACCTGCTGGTGGGGCATCATCCCCACACCCTCCAGGGACTGGAGCAGATCGAGGGCGCCACGGTGGCCTACTCTCTGGGCAATCTCATGTTCGCGGGCAACTGGAACCCCCGGCGCAAGGAGGCGGCTCTCCTGGAGTTGACGTGGAAGGAAGCGTCCCGGACCCGGGTCCGGATTCTACCGCTGGCCGTGGACAACTTACCGGCGGAACCATTTCAACCCCGCTTCCTGCCGGAAGACCAGGCGGCGCGCGTGCACGCTCTCATGAACTGCTACATCACGGCCCTCGAAGAGGGCGCCTGCGAAGCGGCCCTGGACCCGCCAGTCATCACCGGAGATGACAACAGCATGGCTGAAACTCCGAAGACACCGTGAAGCCGCCGGCTCGGAAGCGGGGACGCCGTCGCTTGCGTGCCCTGGTTTCGGTGGCCGTGCTGACGGCAGCCGTGGCCCTGCTCATACGCGCCATCGGCCTGGCCGGTTTGCGGGAACTGGGCCTGCGCCTGGTGCAGGCCGATCCCCTGCTGCTTGCCCTGGCCGCCGCGGCCAATCTGGCCCGCTATGGCTTGTGGGCGCTGCGCTGGCAGTGGATGGTGCAGAAGGTCGTCAGCCTGCGCTGGACGATCGCTTTCCGCTCACTCATGGTCAGCGTCTTTCTCAATACCGTGGTCCCGGCGGCCCGGCCGCTGGGCGGCATCATCCGGGCGCGCCTGGCGGCGCGCCACGCGCAGAGCACCGCGGGGCCCTATTACGGCGGCACTCTGGTGGATCAGTTTGGCTACAGCGTTGTGAGCGGAGTGGTGGGCGCCGCCTGTCTGCCCTGGGCCATGGTGGGGAGCGGGATAGAGCAAGGCCGTGGATTCATGCCGTGGCTTCTGGGTGGCCTGCTCGTGCTTCTGGGTGGAGCGTTGATTCATCCCGGCCTGCGCGCGCGCATGGGGGCCTTCATGGAACGGCGGCTGCCCAGCGCCAGGAGCACCATGGCCGGAGCGGCCCGGGCATCGCGCCAGGTTCTCCGCCGCCCTCTCACCTATCTCCTCATGATCGTGGGTGGGACGGTGGTCTGGATGTTGAATGTGGTGGTCCTCTGGATCGCCGGGCGAGCTGTTGGCGTCCCCTTCAGTTTTGAGGCGGCGGCCGCGGCCTGGGCCCTGGGCTCGCTGGCCGGGTCCCTCTCGGGTACGCCGGGCGGCGCTGGAACCACCGAGGGAGCGGCCATCATCCCCCTCGTGCGCGAAGGCGCGGCGGCGCCGGAAGCTCTGGCCGCGGTGTTCCTGGCCCGCGGGCTGCACTATCTCTCGGCCCTTGTGATCGGGGGCGCCTGTTTCCTCGCCCGCCCCGCGGGCAGCGGCCCCTTGACCGAGGAGGAATCCTAGGGCCCGCCGGCAAGGCCCCGGCGTGCCGCTCCGGCCTGGTCACTTGTGGGCACCCGGCGCAGGAGCCGGCGCCAGGCTTTCTCCGCCTTGCGGATCCGCCCGGCGCGCTGCCATCGCCTTGCCGTCTCCGCCAGCAGGAGGTCGGGCGAGGCGTCGCTGCGCTCAATCTCTCTGGCCGCTCTTGCGGCCAAACGGGGTTCTCCCTCCCTCTCGATGAAAACCGCGGCCATCAGCGCCGCGGCTGCGGGCGTGCGGCCATTCTGAAGCCGCCGCCATTTCGCCGCCCGCTGACGGAGCAGCGCCACCGCCTCCTCGTGCCGCCCGGTGGCTGCGAGGGCTTCGGCCCAGGCCGCACTGTACGCCCAGTCGGGAGACGGGAGTCTGCCGTGGGGGAAGAGCCGAAGCGCCCGCTCAAGGAAACCTGCTTCCCGGAGGGCCAGGGCCTTCACCGCGGTGCCCGTGGCACCACATGCCGCCAGGGCCGGGGCAAGGTCCAGCAGATCGCTCATGCTCTCCCGGTTGAGATTTCCGGATCGGGCCAGTTGCACCGCTGCCTCCGCTGCCGGGAGGAGATTGCGCCCCTGCAGGAGAACGGCCATCAGATCGGCGGTCGCCGCCTCGGTCCTTCCCATCTGCCCGTAGAGAGTGCCGCGCCGGACCAGCGCCCTCTCCCTGGAGAGGGGATCCTCGCGGGAGTCGGCGATCCTGACCCAGCCATCCAGGAAGGAGAGCTCGCCCTCATCACCCGGGGCCCTCAGGGCCAGAACATCATGGGCCAGAATGCGGCGGGCATCATCCCCAGACAGGGCGGTCCGCGCCCAGGAGAGCCAGGGGCCCTGTGTCCCGTCCCCGCTTGATGCGGCAAGAAGCAACTCGAGATCGTGAGAATCCGGGCCTGCCAGAGGCAGAGCCGCCTGCAGAAGGGGGAGCACATGTCCCTCGCTGAACCGCCGGAGTGCTGCCCGCCTGCCCTCCACGCCCGCAGGTGCCATGGCCAGGATCTCTGACGATGAGAGAGTGCGGCCCAATCTGGCCGCCCGCGCCAGGCGCAAAGCCTGACTGCCGGGCTCACCGCTATCCCCGGGTCGGGGGACGGCCTCCCAGAGAGCCGCCGCCAGCAGAGAAGCCTCCCGGTAGAGGGGCAAGTCCCGGGCCGCGGCAGTTCCATGAGAGGAGGGGACTTCCCCTTCAGCAGCGAGTTCGGGCGGAGGAGGCACCAGGATCGCGAGAAGGGGCAAAGCCCGGTGCGGCTCCCTGGCCAGCAGTTCCGCCACCAGGGCCCGGCGGGTGAGCTCCGCCACGGCCTCCTCCACCGGGCGAGCCCGCGGGGGGCCGTGGTGACCCGCCTCGTGCAAATAGGTGGCCAGGAGAATCGGTTCCGGCGCCGGCCGCAGGCGCACGACCGGGCCGAAAGCCACTCCCGCCGCGCTGTCGGGAACCGGCGCCACCTCCGCCCAGCGGGGCGCCGGCAGGTCCAGGGCACCAGCCAGCGCCCGGGTGCGGGCCTGGACTCCTGCCAGCAGTTCCGCGGCCTGGCCATCCTGGCAGAGACCGGGTGCCGCCGCCGGCATGCCCACCCCGGTCACCAGCAGGGAAACCATGAGCCAGGCCCACAACCGCCGTTGACACATGCGAGATCCCCCCGTAGGATTTCTATCCTCACCGACCGCCTGAAGCCGCCCTGGAGACATTCTGATGAACAAGAGGCTCACCCGCCACGAAATGACCCAAAAAGATGAGTTCGTCAGCAAGGTGGAACTTGCCGCCGGCTGGCTCGAGCAGAACTGGCGCAAAGTGGCCATGACCGCCGGCGGCATGGCTGCTGTCGTTCTGATTGCCGTCTTTCTGGTCAGCATCATGAGTGCCCGCGGCAGGGCGGCGGATGTGCTGCTCGGTGAAGCCATGAACCTCATGGCCGCAGAGGTTCTGCAGGAGGGGCAACTCCCGCCCCTGACCGGAGAAACCACCTTCGGCAGCACCCGTGAGCGGGATGAGGCGGTTCTGGCCAAGCTCGAGGAATTGTTGGCCACTTACCCATCATCCAAGGCGGCGGCGGATGCCGCATATCTGCGCGGCGTTGCCATTCTCAGCCTGGGACGCGCCGAAGAAGCGCGCGCCGCCCTGGAGGCCTTTGTGCAGGAGCATGCCGCCTCCCATTTGGTTCCGCCAGCTCGCCGGGCCATGGCCGCCGCCGACCTGGAAAGCGGGCGCAGCGACGAGGCGCTTGCCATTCTCCAGGATCTGGCGGACAACCCCAGCCTCCTGTTTCCGGCGGACGCGGCACTCATGGAACTGGCGCGCGGCCAGGAGGCTTCGGGCCGGCTGGATGAGGCGCAAGAGAGCTACCGCAGGCTGGCTGTTGAGCATCCCCAGTCCGTTTATGCAGGTGACGCCGCACAGGCCGTAGCGCGGCTCAGCAGCCCCGGAAACGCCTCGTCCTGACGCCGTCCCGGCCGCTCAGAACGGGATATCGTCGTCGGCAAACTGGGGGTCGTCGCCCTCAAAAGGGGCGCCGCCGTTGGTGGGGCTGGGCGCTGGGCCCTCGCCCTTCCTATCCAGAAAACGAACCGTCTGAGCCCGGATCTCGGTCATGTACCGTTTTTGGCCCGTCTTGGCGTCATCCCAGGAGCGTGTGGTCAGGCTGCCTTCCACGAAAACCTGGCTGCCCTTGTGCAGGTACTTTGAAACCGATTCCCCCTGCTTGCCCCAGACCACGACCCGGTGCCACTCGGTCTTTTCCTGGCGGTTCCCGGACTTGTCGTTCCAGACCTCGTTGGTGGCGATATTCAGGTTGCAGATCGCGGTCTGATTCTGGGTGTACCGCAACTCAGGATCTCGACCCAGATTCCCGATGAGCAGGACGCGATTGTAGCTGGCCATCTATGACTCCTTTAGGCTCTCCAACAGGCAAAGGTTACCATGTTTTTCACCGCCCAGGGTTTGACTTCCCCCGGGTCGCACAGTATCCTTTTTTCGGATGGAGAAGGAAGCGGGAGGCGGCTCCCCCCGTGGTTTTCCGGCCTTCATCTTGTCAGGTGTTCTTTAACGCCCGCAACGCCCAGGCAGGTTCCAACAGGGTTCCTGAACAGGTGCAATCGCGATTCCGACGGCGTCCCGGCTTGCTGCCGGTGCATGCGTCCCCCGGTTATCATGATGAAACAGAAAACTGCCACAAAGCCGCGTCATTCCGAGACACTCGATGACGTTGTCATTCGATTCGCTGGCGACTCCGGAGACGGAATGCAGCTCACGGGTTCCCAGTTCACCAGTACCACGGTGTCCATGGGCAACGACGTCTCCACGCTGCCCGACTTCCCGGCGGAGATCAGGGCACCGGCGGGCACCTTGCCGGGGGTCAGTGGCTACCAGATTCATTTCTCATCCAATCAGATTTACACGCCCGGTGACCAGGCCGATGTCCTGGTGGCCATGAACCCGGCGGCCCTGAAGGTGAACCTGGAGGGCCTCAAGCCCAACGGCGTGATCGTCGCCAACACCGATTCGTTCTCACCCCGGGATCTGCAGAAAGCTCATTACGAGAGCAATCCCCTGGAGGACGGCTCGCTGGATGGCTACCGTCTGTTCGCCATCGACGTGACCCGCCTGACCAGGGCGGCCCTGAAGGAGAGCAAGCTCGATACCCGCGCCGTGGACCGCTGCAAGAACTTCTTCGCTCTGGGGATGATGTACTACCTGTACGAACGACCCACCGACGTCACGGAGCGCTGGCTGGAACAGAAGTTTCACGGCAAGGACGACCTCATCAAGGCCAACAAGATGGCTCTGCGAGCGGGTGTTGCCTACTGCGAAGCCACAGAAGTCTTCCACGAGACCTACAAGGTGCCTGCGGCCAAGCTGGTCCCCGGGAAATACCGCAATGTCTCGGGCAACCAGGCCCTGTCCCTGGGCCTGGTGGCTGCTGCCAAAACGGCGAATCTGCCGCTCTTCCTGGGTAGCTACCCCATTACCCCGGCCAGCGACATCCTGCACCAGTTGGCGGGGTACAAGAATTACAACGTTGAAACCTTTCAGGCCGAAGATGAGATCGCAGGTGTCTGCGCGGCCATCGGCGCTGCTTTCGCGGGCTCCCTGGGTGTCACCACCACCAGTGGCCCCGGAGTGGCTCTGAAAATGGAAGCCATCGGCCTGGCCATCATGGTGGAACTGCCGCTGATCATTGTCAATGTCCAGCGGGGTGGCCCTTCCACCGGCCTCCCCACCAAGACCGAGCAGGCCGACCTCTTCCAGGCCGTCTACGGGCGCAACTCGGAATCATCCTTGCCCGTCCTGGCTCCGGCCACTCCGGCTGACTGTTTCAACATCGCCTTCGAAGCCGTGCGCATTGCCCTGGCGTATATGACGCCGGTCATCATTCTCTCCGACGGTTACCTGGCCAACGGCGCTGAGCCCTGGAAGCTGCCCGCCGTCGATGAGCTGCCGTCCATAAAAACGCGCTACTACACGGACGCCAAATCGTTCCGGCCCTACCTGAGGGACAAGCGGACCCTGGCCCGGCCCTGGGGGATACCTGGCACGCCCGGCCTGGAGCACCGGGTCGGCGGCCTGGAAAAAAACGAGGAAGACGGCAACGTCAGCTACGACCCCCTGAACCACGAGCGCATGGTGAAACTGCGGGCTGAAAAGGTCCAGCGAGTGGCCCAGGACATACCCGACCTTGAGGTCTTGGGACCCGAAAGCGGCAAACTGCTGCTCGTCGGCTGGGGCAGCACTTATGGTGCCATCGTTTCCGCCGTGCGCCGCTGCCACGCCGATGGTGTGGATGTCTCAGCGATCCACCTGCGACACCTGTTCCCATTCCCGCGTAATCTGGGCGCCATCCTGGCCCGCTTCGAGAAGGTGCTGGTGCCCGAGCTGAACTCTGGGCAACTGGCCACCATGCTGCGCTCCAGCTATTTGAAAGAGACCGTCTGCCTTTCGAAAATCCAGGGCCGGCCTTTCTCCCAGCGGGAAGTGTTCGAGAAGATCAATCAGCTTCTGGAGAGAACATCATGAGCACGTCGGCCCAAGTGCAGCAAATGCCAACCATGAAGAAAAAAGACTTTGTCAGCGACCAGGAGGTCCGCTGGTGCCCGGGCTGCGGGGATTATGCCATCCTCAATGCGGTCCAGCAGGTCTTCCCCACCCTGGGGATTCCTAGAGAGAAGTTCGCCATTGTCTCGGGCATCGGCTGTTCGTCGCGATTCCCGTATTACATGAATACCTATGGCTTCCATAGCATCCATGGGCGCGCCCCGGCCATCGCCACGGGCGTGAAGGTCGCCAACCCGGATCTCTCCGTCTGGGTGATCACCGGGGATGGCGATGCTCTGTCCATCGGCGGCAACCATTTCATTCACACCATGCGCCGCAATGTGGGCCTGAAGATCCTGCTCTTCAACAACAAGATCTACGGCCTGACCAAGGGGCAGTATTCTCCCACCTCGGAGAAGGGCAAGAAGACCAAGTCCACACCGTTCGGCTCGGTAGATCGCCCGTTCAACCCAATCTCTCTGGCTCTGGGCGCAGAGTGCACCTTCGTGGCCCGCACGGTGGACATCTACCAGAAGCACATGAAAGAAGTTCTGACCCGCGCCGCCGCCCACAAGGGAACCGCCTTCGTGGAGATCCTGCAGAATTGCAACATCTTCAATGATCGCGCCTTCGCGGACATCACCGATAAACCCAACCGGGATGACAAACAGGTGGTGCTGGAACAGGGCAAGCCCCTGATTTACGGCAAAGAACACCGACGGGGGATCCGCATGAGCAAGTACCTACCTGAAGTGGTAGATCTTGATGGCTCGGTCTCGGAGGATGAGCTGGTGGTGCACGATGAGACCCGGCCGGCTGCGTATGCTTTCTTGCTGTCGCGCATGTTGGCGCCCGAGTTCCCCACGCCCATCGGCATCTTCAGGGCCATCGACACCGATTCCTATGAGGATGGGGTCAATGATCAGGTGCGCAGCGTGACTGAGAAGCTGGGTGAAGGCACCATAGAATCTCTGCTCAACGCAGGGGACACCTGGACCGTCACTTAAGCGGCACAGAGTCGGGCCGGCGCCGTCCCGTGGCCGGCGTCGGAGGCCATGGGGTGCCAGAAGCTCCCAACATGACCAGGTCGGCCGGCGCCATGGGAGCCATGACCCTCCTGTCGCGGATCTTCGGCTACATCCGCGATCTCCTCCAGGCCTCCATTCTGGGCGCCGCGGACAGCGCCGATGCTTTCGTCATCGCCTTCCGCATTCCCAATCTGCTGCGGCGCCTGGTGGGGGAGGGAGCCCTGACGGCCGCTCTGGTGCCGGTCTTCACCGAGACCCGCCAGCGGGATGGCGAAGAAGCCGGCTGGCGGCTCGCCGCCACCGCCTTCTGGACCATGGGGGCGCTGCTTCTCCTCCTGACCGGCCTGGGAGTGCTGTTCTCACCCACCCTGGTGCGCCTACTGGCCTTCGGCTTCACCGAGGTGCCCGGCAAGCTGGACCTCACCGCCGGGCTGACACGGATCATGTTCCCGTACCTGCTGTTCATCGGCCTGACAGCGCTGGTCATGGCTCTCCTCAATGCGGTTCGTGTCTTCGCCGCCCCTGCCTTCACTCCGGTTCTCCTGAACCTCAGCATCATCACTTTCGCCCTGCTGGCGGCCCGGGAATCCACCCATCCTGCCACCTGGTTTGCCGTTGGCGTTCTTGTGGGAGGGTCCCTGCAACTCGGCTTCCTCCTCCCGTTTATCCTCCGCCGGGCCGGCTTTCTGCGCCCGCGCTTCTCCCTCACGGACCCAGGCATCCGGAAGATTGGCCGCCTGATGCTGCCCGGCCTCTTCGGTCTTGGCGTGACCCAGCTGAACCTGGTGGTGGACAGCCAGGTGGCCTCGTTTCTGGGCACCGGCTCGGTGAGCTATCTCTATTACGCGGTGCGAGTGGAGGAACTGGTTCTGGGCCTGTTCGTCATCTCCATCTCAACGGTGATCCTGCCCACTCTGGCCCGCTTCGCCGTGCGAGGCCAGAATGCGGAAATGCGTGCGACTCTCACGCGAGCGCTGCGCTACGTAGCCTTCGTCACGGTGCCGGCGGCCGCCGGACTCATGATCCTGCGCGTGCCCATCATCGCCACCCTCTTCCAGCGGGGCGCGTTCAGCCAGGCTGATGTCCTGCTTACGTCCCAGGCTCTCGCCTTCTACGCCGTGGGGCTCCTGCCCAACGGATTCGTGAAGATTCTCGCTCCTGCCTTTTACGCCCGCATGGACACGGCCACGCCGGTGCGGGTGGGTGCCTTCGCCTTCCTGCTGCATGTGCCGCTCTGCGTGGGACTGGGATCGTGGCTGGGCTTCGCCGGCATTGCCCTCTCCACTTCTCTGGCCGCCACCGTCAACGCCGGCGGCCTCCTGATCCTTCTCTGCCGCCGGGAGGGAAGGGACTGGCTGGTGCCGGTGGGAAGCACTATCCTGCGCCTGGCCGCGGCGACGGCGGTGATGGGAGGCGTGCTCATGGCGATGCTAGACTGGGCCGATTTCGGCTCCCGTGTCGGCCTGGGTGCCCGGGCCGGGACTCTGGGGGCCCTGATTGCCGCCGGCGGCATCGCCTACCTGCTGGCGGCGCGCCTCCTGGGAGCCCGGGAAGGTGAGCAGATCTGGGGCGAGCTGCGGGGACGCGGTGCGGGCAGTCATCCAGAGAGTCACTGAGGCCTCCGTGGCCGCGGACGGCCACGCTGTTTCGTCCATCGGCCCGGGTCTGCTGGTTCTCCTTGCCGTCCAGAAGGGGGACACGGATGAAGAAGCTGTCTGGTTGGCGCGGCGGCTCCCGCGCTTGCGCATCTTCTCCGATGCCGACGGCCGCATGAACCTCGCCCTGGGCGAAATCCAGGGAGCGATCCTGCTGGTGTCCCAGTTCACCCTGGCTGCAGATCTGGCCCGCGGACGTCGACCCAGTTTCGGGAGCGCTGCTGAGCCGGAGAGGGCGCGCGCACTTTACGACCTGGTCATTTCCGAGCTGTCCGCCGGCGACACACCGGTGCGCACGGGCCTGTTCGGCGCCAGGATGCAGATCTCTCTGGTCAATGACGGCCCGGTCACGTTCGTGCTGGAGAAAACCCATGCCTGAGGGGCAGATTGCCAGCTTCCTGGAGCATCTTGCTGTCGAGAAAGGGTTGAGCCGGAACACTCTGGCCGCCTACAGGCGCGATCTGAGCCAGGCCGCGGCCTGGCTGAAGAGAGAAGAGCAGGTCACCCTCTCCCGGGCCACGACCCTGCACCTGGTGGCGTTCCTGCGCTCCCGGCGGGCGGCCGGTTTGGCCGCGGCCACTGTCTCCCGCCAGATCTCGGCTCTGCGCATGTTCTTCCGTTTCCTGGTTGCAGAAGGCGCCCGCTCGGATGAACCGACCCGGCACATGGAGACACCGCGTCCATGGCGGTCCCTCCCTCGCTGTCTCAGCGAGAAGGAAGTGGAAGTCCTGCTGGCGGCCGTCGATGTCGCGACTCCCCGCGGCCTGCGTGACGCGGCTTTGCTGGAGCTTCTCTATGCCACCGGGCTGCGTGTCAGCGAACTTCTCGGGTTGCGTCTCCAAGATGTGAACCTGGAGGGTGGATTCATCCTGGTGCGGGGGAAAGGGGAGAAGGAACGTCTGGTACCCCTTGGTGACCGGGCCGCCGATGCCGTGCGCCTGTTTCTGGCCCGGGGGCGGCCCCAGCTCGTGGGCGACGTGGCATCGGAACTGCTGGTTCCAGGACGCCGGCCGGCTCGCCCTCTAACCCGGCAGGCCTACTGGAAAAACCTGCGCCTCATGGCGGCACGTGCCGGCATCACCCGCTCCTTCTCACCCCACACCCTGCGTCACTCTTTCGCCACCCATCTTCTGGAGCATGGCGCCGACCTGCGCACGGTGCAGAGCCTGCTGGGACACGCCGATATCTCCACCACCCAGATCTACACCCATGTCAGCCGTGAGCGGCTGCGCCGCATCTACGCCCGCACCCACCCCCGGGCCTGAGGCGCAGGGATGGGCGGGCTCAAGGCCAGGGACCACCCGCAAGCGCGGGTTCAGTTGCCGGCACCCCTGGCCCAGGCCCTCACCGGAATTCTGAAACTGGCGCGGCAGCGGCGGGAGACCGTTTTCCTGGTCGGCGGCACCACCCGAGACCTGCTCCTGGGGCGCCCTCCACTGGATCTGGATCTCATGGTGGACGGCGACGCCGTGGGTCTGGCAACCGCCTTGGCCGCTTCTGTCCCTGCCCGCCTCACCTCCCACAGACGCTTCGCCACGGCTGTAGTGCACCTCCCCGGCGGCTGGCGTATTGACCTGGCAGCGCCCAGGCGGGAGAGCTATGGCAGCCACGGCGCACTCCCCGTGGTGACGCCTGCCACCCCGGAAGAGGATCTGGCGCGCCGCGACTTCACCATCAACGCCATGGCATGGCAGTGGGGAATACATGGCCCGGGCCGGCTCCTGGATCCCGCAGGTGGTCAGGACGACCTGCAGGCCCGGTCCATCCGCATCCTGCACCCGGCCTCGTTTCAGGACGACCCCACGCGGGCCTATCGGGCCGTGCGACTGGCCTGCCGTCTGCGTTTCAGCCTGGAACGGCACACCGCCAGAGCCCTGCGGAGAAGCGTTCAGCAAGGCGGCCCGAGGCTTCTCACTCCCGCCCGCCGGGGCCGCGAGGTCCGTCTCCTGGCCATGGAAAAGGACTGGCCGCGGACTGTCTTGCGCGCGGCCCGCGCGGGTCTGCTGAGCGATGATCATGGAGGGCTCGTGCCACCGCCTCCGGCTGCTTGCCGACGTCTCCAGCGCGGCCTGGCCTCCCGCCCGGGGCGAGAGACCCTGCCCGTGATCCTGGCCTGCATGGCCATGGACGGCAAGAGCGCCGAGAGGGGCGCCGGCCTGGGGAAACTCCAGATTCCCGGGGGCATGGCGCGCCGGGCGGAAGCGATCCTGGATGCGGCCCGGGGCCTGCGCCAGCGCCTGAAGCAACTTCGCCATCTACCCAGCCCCACCCAGCTGGCCGCCTGGGCCCTGGACATGGATGAGGATGCCCTCCTCCTTGCCCAGGCTTGCATCCCGGCCGGCGCGCAGCGCCTGGCACTGGCTCGCTTCAGGCGCCGCCGGCAGGGGATCAGCCTGCACATCGATGCCAGGGATCTCCTGGCGGCCGGTGGTCCCCGCGGCCCGGAATTGCGCCGGCGCCTCACGGCGACACTCCGGCAACGGCTGGCCGGCCACCTCCGAGGCAGGGCGGCGGAGCTGGCATTCGCCTTGTCCCCGGGCGCTCTTGGATCCCAGCGTCAGCGGGTGGGAGAAGTGTAAGATGGCCTCCATGGAAGAGCAGGACTTTGAAAAACCTATCGAAGACCTGACACGCCGCATCGAGGAGCTGAGCGGGTTCGGGGCCCAGCAGGGTCGCGAGCGCGAGATCAAGAAGCTCCAGGATCGCCTTCAGCGTTTGCGTGAAGAGATTTATGCCAAGCTGACTCCCTGGCAGGCAACGCTGGTAGCCCGCCACCCGCAGCGGCCCTATCCTGCCGACTACATCGAAACTCTGTTCACCGATTTCATCGAATTCCATGGCGACAGAAAGTTCGCTGACGACCCGGCCATTCTCGCCGGCTTCGCCATGTTCCATGAGACCCCCGTCGCCGTCATCGGACATCAGAAAGGACGCGACACCAAGGAGAAGATCCGCCGCAACTTCGGCATGCCTCGACCCGAGGGGTACCGCAAGGCCCTGCGCATCATGAAAATGGCGGAGAAATTCGGCCGCCCTGTCCTGACCTTCATTGACACGCCGGGCGCCTATCCGGGCATCGGCGCCGAAGAGCGAGGCCAGGCGGAAGCCATCGCCGTGAACCTCCGGGAAATGTCACGACTGAAGGTCCCCATCATCGTGACCATCACCGGCGAAGGGGGGAGCGGCGGCGCCCTGGCCCTGGGCGTGGGAGATCACATTCAGATCCTCGCCCACTCCATCTATGCCGTCATCAGCCCTGAGGGATGCGCGGCCATCCTGTGGAAGTCCAATGAGAAGAAGCAGGAAGCCGCCCGCGCCCTGAAACTGACCGCGCCGGACCTCAAGAAACTGGGCATCGTGGATGAAATCGTGCCCGAGCCGCCGGGTGGGGCACATGCGCACCGTGAGCGGATGTTCGAGATCCTCGAGCGAGTGTTGCAGCGCAATCTGGAGAGCCTGAGGTCCCGAGATATGGCCGACCTTCTGGCAGGCCGACACGCGAAGTTCAGAGCCATGGGCTCGGTGAAAATCCTGTAAGGCGCCTGGTGGCCCGACTAGTCCGGGTTCTCCAATTCTCTTTTTGCTTCATTCCACAGGGCGTCCATCTCCACCAGGCTTGAGTCTTCCGGCCGGCGATCGCCTTCGGCAAGACGCGACTCGATATACCTGAATCGCCGGATGAACTTGCCATTGGCCTGGCGCAGAGCCTGTTCGGGATCCAGACCGTGCCGGCGAGCAAGATTGGCCAGGACGAAGAACAGATCACCCAGTTCCTCGGAAATGCCCTGGGCGTTGCCGGCTTCCAGCTCGACTCGGAGTTCCTTCCATTCTTCCTCAACTTTCTCAAGGAGATCGGCCTCGGCGGTCCAGTCGAATCCAACCCGCGCGGCTTTCTCCGTCAAGCGCAAGGCCTGCAACAGAGCGGGTAGCCGCGCCGGCACATGATCCAGAATAGAAGGGCGTGACGTACCCACCTTCTCCTTTGCTTTGATTCGTTCCCACTGATCCAGAACCTCGCCGGCGGTGGTGGCCTTGGCGTCTCCAAAGACATGGGGATGGCGCCGCACAAGCTTCTCATGAATGCTTCGGATGACGTCCTCGATGGTGAACTGCTTCATCTCTGTTCGCAACTTGGATTGAAAGATCACCTGCAGCAGAAGATCACCCAGTTCCTCGCAGTGAGCAGCCGGATCACCATGCTCCAGGGCATCCAGAACCTCGTACGTCTCCTCCACCAAGTAGGTTTTCAGCGTGTCCAGTGTCTGCTCCCGGTCCCATGGGCAACCACCCGGATCACGAAGTCGATCCATGAGCCGTACCAGATCTGCAAAGGCCTTCATAAACTTCTCCTGCACCTGTGCTCGCCATTGATTCAGTGGGAGCGGCGATGTTACCATCGCTCCACAACGCACCATGAGAAGAGCAGGGAGAGAGCACATGAAGGTGAAAGTCACGGATCGACGCAAGTTCAGCAGCGATGGCCATCTGCTCCAGGAGGATCCCGCTGCGCAGGAAGAGGAAACCCAGGCCGCAGCGGAAGGGTCGGCTCCTTCCCCGCCGGAACCGCCTCCCGAGAGGGAAGAGTCCGCCGGGAAGGGCAGCGCCATGCCTGCGGCGGAACCTGGTTCCGCGACCTCCTCCGCACCGGCTGCCGGCGCCGCTTCCGAGTCTTCCGACAGGAGTGAGGCGAGCCCCCCCGCCAAAGTGGATTTCCAATCGTTTGTCTACTTCATTTACATGTCCGCACTGCAGGAACTGGGCATTCCCACGCAGGAGGGCGTCGACCCGCGGCCGGCCAATCTTGAACGCGCCCGCTTCTTCGTGGACGTTCTGGAACTGCTGGAAGGAAAAACCAAGGGCAACCTGGAGCCGGGAGAGATTAAGCTTCTAGAGGAGGCCCTTTATAATCTCCGCTTGCAGTACTTGGGCGTCTCCAAAGCGATGCCCTGACCATGGTGGTGCGCAGATTGTGGTCTCCAGGCCTTCATAATGCTGCTCTTCTGATGGCGCGTGCCGGCTCTCCCACTCTTCCCCGTGGGCTTCAGTAGGTGAAGACGGTGCGGTGGCGCGTGTTGGCGGGCAGGGCCGGCGTGATCCAGTCGCGACGGTAGATCTCCTCCCATACCCCGC
>JAPUKF010000235.1 GCA_027295805.1 Acidobacteriota bacterium
GCCAAGATGGTCGAAGGAGGAGACCTCATTCCGGCTGCGGCGATCAAGTTCGGCCGCCATGCGCCTGGCGATGAACTGGCTGCCATCCTGGATGAGGCCTGCGTTCTTGCTCGCCAGGACCTGGGTAGCCGGCTCATCAAGCAAGGAGAAGCCATGGGGCAATTCGCAAGAAGCTATGAGAGCAGCTTCTTGAACTGCCAGCGCCAGGCGGCCGCCTACCGCTATGAAGATGTGACCCACGCCCTATGCGGTCGGGCGCTGCTGGATCGCGGGGAGGCCCTGAGCTTCAGAATGGATGCGCGCATCCATCATCTCCTGCTGGATGAGTTCCAGGACACCTCTCTGCCCCAGTGGGAGGTCCTAGCGCCGTTGCTGGACCGCCTGCTGGCCGACAGGGAAGGTCGGCATGCGGCTGTCCTGGTGGCGGATCCCAAACAATCAATCTACGGCTGGCGTGGAGCTCGCCCCGCACTTGTGGCTTATGTACAGGAGCGTTATGCCCTGAACAAAGAGACACTGCCAAGATCCTACCGCTCCAGCCAGGTGATCCTGGACGTCGTCGCCGACGTGTTCGAACACATGGCTGACAATCCTCTGATCCGGGAGCGGCCTAACGCAGCCGCGAGCGTGGTCCTGTGGACGAGAGAATTCAAGCGGCAGAAGGCCGCTCATGAGAAGTTGCCCGGTTATGTACGCGTTGCCATCGGCCCGGTGCCGGATGGCCGGGGCAACCTGCAGCGGGGTGTTCTGGACCGGGCCGTGGAGATCGTGCGGGGTCAGCATGAGGAGGCCCCCCGGGCGAACATTGGCGTGCTGGTGCGGGAAAACCGATCGGTGGCCTACCTGATTGCGGCTCTGCGCAAGGCAGGGGTCAGGGCCAGCGGTGAAGGGGGTACGCCGCTGACCGATTCAGCGCCGGTGAACGCCTTGCTGGCACTGATTCGCCTAGCCGACCATCCGGTGGACCGCCTGGCCCGCTACCACGTGGCTCGAACTCCGGTGGGTAAGGTGGCTGGCTTCGAGGAATATGAGAACGACGCAGATGCTCGGCGCCTGGCAGGCCGGGTGCGGGAACAGCTCCTGGGCGAGGGGTACGGGCGTTTCCTTGAAGGGTGGAGCCGGTCTTTGACCGCTCACTGCGACCAGCGGGAAGCGGCTCGACTGCAGCAGCTGGTGGAACTGGGTTTCCTCTGGGATGCACGGGCCACCCTGCGCCCCACCGACTTCATTCTCTTTGTGGAGAAAGAGAGAGTTGAAGAACCATCGGGAGCACCCATCCGGGTCATGACCGTGCATCAGTCCAAGGGACTGGAATTTGATCTGGTGGTGCTGCCGCAACTTCATCTCTCCCTGGAGCCGCGGGATCGGGACAAGGTGGCGATGGCGCTGCGGGATGAACAGAGCGGCCGCGTGCGCCGCGTTTACCCGTACGCGGACCGGGCTACCCGGGCCCTCTTCGCAGAGATGCAGGAAGCCCACGCCCAGTTCTGGGCCGACGGCTTCAGGGATGCGCTGAGCGTCATCTACGTGGCCATGACCCGGGCCAGGTACGCCCTGCACCTGGTTCTGCCCGCTGACTTCAATAAGAAGCCGAGCAGTACGTTCAGTGCCGCAGCGCTGCTGCGGGCCGCGCTGGCTCCCGGCAAGGCGGCGGAAGCTGGCGACTCTGTCTTCTTCGAGGCGGGCGATCCCAACTGGTCTCGTCATCTGCCTGATGATGGCTGGCATGGGGTGCCAGTCCCGGCGGCTGGCCCCGACGGGTCGAATGACGATCAGGATGGGGCTGGGCAGCCAGCAGGTCCCATCGTTCTACGCCACGCCGGTGGCCGCACCAGCAACCTTCCCTCGCTGCCGCCCTCGGCCATGGAAGGAGGAGGGGAGATCAACCTGGCGAAAATGATGGCCCTGGAGGCAGGTGCCGGTGCGCGGCTTCAGGGAGTGATCGTGCATGCCTGGTGCGAGGCCATCGAATGGATCGATCCGACGTTGGAGGGTGGGACGGGGATCCCCGATGATCATGTCTTGATCGGGCTGGCCCGGGATGTGGCACCGGCATACGAAGATGATGAGATGTCACTCCTGCTGGCCGACTTTCGCAGGTGGCTGGAGGTCGGGCAGATCCGGGCCGCCCTGAGTCGGTCCTCCTATCCGGACAACGCCCGGGTGGAGAGGGAACTGCCGTTCGTCCGGCGCGTGCCCGCAGGGATCATGCGGGGTGTCATCGACCGTCTGGTGCTGGTGGAGGAAGAGAGAGGCGGCGGCGCGTCAACGTCGCCGGCCGGCCGCGTCATCCAGGTGGAAGTGCTGGATTTCAAGACCGATCGTCTGCCGGCATCCGATCCTGCCGTGCTCCAGGAGAGGGCGGCCTTCTACAGGCCGCAGATTGAAGCCTACAAGGCCGCCATGGCGGAACGCTACGCTCTTGACTTGGCCGCCGTGACGGGAGCGCTTCTCTTTCTGCGTCACGGGATGAAGATCGAGATCTGAGAGCCGTCAGACCCGATCCACGTCGGACTCGCCCTCGCTGCGGGCGATGATGGCGGCACCGCAGGAGTCGCTGAAGACATTCACCATGGTGCGGAACATGTCCAGTGGACGATC